>NZ_JARGEF010000050.1:0-40105 GCF_033794725.1 Streptomyces sp. ID05-39B
GGTCAGGGGCGGGAGCCCCCTGGCAGGGGTATGGGGGCGGAGCCCCGCCCGGCGCGCCCTAACCCCGGGTCAGCGACAGCAGGTCTCGCGCCGGGCCCGTCGGGCGGTGGCCGGTGGGCCAGACCGCTCGGAGGTCCCGGGCCAGGCGGACTTCGTCGACGGGGACGGACACCAGGCGTCGCAGGCCCAGTTCCTCCCCCACCGCCAGCTCGCTCAGGACCGCCGGCCCGGCGCCGCTGACCGCCGCCGCCTTCACCGCCGTCGTGGAGGACAGCTCGATCAGGGGGCGGGCCAGCCCGCCGAGGGCGGCGTCGAGGACCTGGCGCGTGCCGGAGCCCTCCTCCCGGAGGATCAGCGGTGTCGAGGCCAGTTCCCGCGCGGACACGGCCCGTCGGCGCCGTGCCCACGGATGCGCCGGCGCGGCGACGACGATCAGCCGGTCGTGGGCGATGACCGTCGAGTCGAGGCCCGCCGGCACATGGAGCCCTTCGACGAAGCCGAGGTCGGCCTCCCCGGACAGCAGCCGTTCGGCGACCGCCGTGGAGTTGCCGGCGAGCAGCGACACCGCCGTGTCCGGCCGTTGCGCGCGCAGGGCGAGGAGCCAGCCGGGCAGCAGGTACTCGGCGATGGTCATGCTCGCCGCGACCCGCAGCCGTGAGTCGCGGCGGTCGCGCAGGGCCTGCGCGCCCGCGTCGAAGGCCGCCGCCGCCTCGACGATCCGCCGCGCCCAGTCGGTGACCAGCGCTCCGGCGTCGGTGAGCCGGGAGCCACGCGGCGAACGGTCCACGAGGGCCACGCCGAGCTGGCGTTCCATGGAGCGGACGCGGCTGCTCGCGGCGGGCTGGGTGATGCCCAGTTCGCGGGCGGCCGCTCCGAGACTGCCGAGCCGGGCGACGGCCAGCAGCAGTTCCAGTGCGCCGAGGTCGGGGACCCGGTGCGCGATCGAGCCGCCCGGCCTGTCCCCGAGGGGTTCGTGCGTCGTCTCGTCGCTGGTCATAAGGCCAGCTTATGCCCCCATAGAGCCATCGTCCCTGGTAGGGGGCGTGGCGGGGCGGGACGGTGGAGGCATGGTCACCGCAGCCCCGACCCTGGCAGCCGCGCCCCCGTATGACGCGCGCCCACAGCCACGTCCCCGTGCCGCCGCCGTCCGTCACCTCGGACCGAACTGGTACGCCACGGTCATGGGCACCGCCGTGGTGGCGACGGCGGGCGCCGCGCTGCCCGCAGGCGTTCCGGGGCTGCGTCCGGCGTGCGCCGCCGTCTGGGCGCTCTCCCTGGCGCTGCTGCTCGCCCTCCTCGCCGCCCGCGCCCTGCACTGGCGGCACCACCGCGACCAGGCCCGCGCCCACGTCCTGGACCCGGCGACGGTCCCGTTCTACGGCTGCCTGGCGATGGCGCTCGTCGCGGTCGGCGGCGCCACGCTCTCGGTGGGACGGGACTGGATCGGCACCGACGCGGCCGTCGCCCTGGACGCCGTGCTGTTCTGCGCCGGTACGGCGGTGGGGCTCGCGGCGGCCGTCGCCGTGCCGTACCTCATGGCCGTACGCCATCGGGTCGAGCCGGGACAGGCCACACCTGTGTTTCCCTGATGATTGAGTATGTTCAAGGGGCTCGCAGGGGTGGCAGATGGACGAGTGGTGGCTGGTGTTCGTGCCGGATCCGGAGCGGTGGGGGCCGCTGCCGGAGGAGGGGGTGCTGGGGGTCCGCGACCTGCCAACCGCCTTGGACGCGGTGGGGCTTCGGCCGGGCGATCCGGTCTTTGTACGGCCTGATTTCGTCGTGGACGCAGAATTGTTGCAGTTCGCTCTCTGGCCCGATTTTCGCGACCTGGAGAGAGAATCACGTCGGAATTATGCGACGGATATCCGTCTGCTGCTGTCGTGGCTTTGGCGGCGGGGCGTTCACTGGCGGGCGGCGACCGACGCGGACTTGCGGGCGTACAAGGAATTCCGCGTCGATTCGCCGTTGAATCCGCAGCGAGTCGGCGGGGCGAAGTGGAACCGGGAGGCAGCTGCGCTGACCCAGCTCTACAAATGGGCCAAGGTGAGTCTTCTCCCGTTGGACGTGGGGCGTCGCGCGGACCGGGAGGCAAGCGCGCGTAGCTCTCGGGTGTCGTGGCTGACGCCGCGGACCTGGGGTCTGTGGCAGGACCTGGGGCTGCGAGGACTTGGCCGCGACGGGTCACCGTTGCCCGGCTGGGACGGACGAACCGAACTGCGGAACACCTCGTTCGTGGGGTTGGCGCTCAGCTCGGGCCTGCGGCGGCAGGAAGCCGGGGCGATGCTGACGTTCGAGGTGCCGACCCGGCGCCTGCGGTCTGGACGTTACTGCCATGGCCAGGTGGCCAGCGCGCTGTCGCGGTCGAAGCGTGACCGCACGTACTACACCTCGGTCGAGTCGGTGCGCCAGCTCGGTGCCTACAGCGAGTCCGAGCGGACGTGGGCTATCCAGCGTGCCCAGCAGGAGGGCCGTTACGAGAAGCTGCCGCTGATGCAGCTGGTCACGAACGTGACGCACGGCCGGGCTCCCGTCGTGCACTGGGTGGACCGGGCCGGGGTGGCAGGCCGGCGGGAGTTGACCCTGCTGGACTGGCGCGAGCGGCAGTGGCTGTTCGTCGAGGGGCCACACGGCCTGGAGCCGACGTGGCTGTGGTTGACCGAGCAGGGCATGCCGATGCTGCCGGACCGATGGAACACGGTGTTCTGGCAGGCCAATCAGCGGTGCGAGGAAGCTCTGTTGACGCCGGAGGAGCGAGAGATCCCGCGCCCTCTGAGGTCGGCTGCGGTACGGGGGAAGGCCCCGTACGCGAGCCCGCATGCCGCGCGGCACTCCATGGCGCTCTACATGCTGATCGTGCTGAACGAGCTCATGGACAAGAAGTACGGGCTGACCGCCGCGGACCGACGCGACTTCGCTCAGCTCTACGGCGACCCGTGGTGGCTGGTGAAGACCTTGTTGGGGCACCGGGACGTCGAAACGACGAAGGAGCACTACCTCAACCCGGTCATGCACATGCAGCTGGAGTCGATCCTCGCCTTCGACACCGAGGACGAGCACGGTGAGACGGACCGGACGAAGGATCTGAACGGCCTGTTCGCCCAGCTGGCCCGGGAAACCTCCGGGATCCAGGACATTGAGCTGCTCGTCGACGCCCTGCCCATCGCGGCGGCATCGTGAGCGGGCGGGGACGCAAAGCCGTCCTGCCGCCGCCGGACTTCCAGGCAACCGAGCGGATAGCCGCCGACGGACTGCAGGCCACCGTGGTGAATAAGGAAGGCTTCGAGCGCGTCTTCGATTTCGCCGCGATCGCCGTGCCGCAGCCGATGCGCTGCTCCCTTGCGCGAGCGTTCGCCGCGCAGTCCATGGCGTGGAACAGCCACGCGAGCGGTGAGTCATATTGGCGATCCATCGAGGTCTTCGCCCGGTTCCTCAAGGACCAGGGCCAGCCGGCCGAGGACCTGGGCGACCTCACCTCCGCCACGCTCCGGCTCTGGCGCAACAACCACAAGGACACGCCCGGCGGGCGCGAGGCCCTGGGCAAGATGCGCACGCTGCTGAAACGCGAGCCGCGGCTGGCGCAGGGCCTGGCTGCGGAGGAACTGGCCCGCCCCGTTCCGAAGAAGGGCAAGCCGTCCAAGCAGTCCTACCGGCCGTCGGAGCGCGATCAGGTGCTGCTGGCCGCCGAACGGCAGTTCCGGGCCGCGCTGCTGCGGATCCGGGAGAACACCACGTGGCTCGCCCGCTACCGGGCGGGTGCACTGGACCCGGACAGCCGTGACTGGAGGATCGAGGCGGCCCTCGAACACATCGCCGCCACGGGCGAACTGCCCGGATACCCGGACAAAAGCGGGAAGGTCTACACCCGAGCCGAAGGGCTGCTGCGCGGAAAGAACCGCGGGAAGACGACGGGCCGGCTGTTCCTGAGCCGGTCGGAACTGACGGCCCTGGCCGTGATGATGACGGACCGCTACGGCTGGAATCTGTCGGTCTTCGACCGTCTGCACGTGCCCGTCACGACCCCGTCCGCGGGAGAGACCGCCACGGTCACCTACGAGGTCCTGGTGGAGAAGCGCCGCTCGGGCGAGGGGCGCTGGTTCGACACGGAGAACTACACCGACTCCGGTGCGGACTCGCCGGGCCGGCTCATCACCCAGGCCCTGGAAGCCACGGAACCCGGGCGAACCTTGGCCGCCGCGCTGTCACCGGGACACGACCTGCTGATGGTCGCCCGCAACCGGCGCCGTACTGACGTGGACTCCAATCTGGACCGGCCCCGGAACGTCGGCCCGCTGTGCTTCGGGGTGTCCAAGGCCGATGCACGAGTATGGGCGAGCTCTCACAAGATCGGCTCGCCCTTCCAACGCGCCCGCAGAACCACCGTCACCACAACGGGCAAGCCCCTGCAGCACAAACGTGGCACCCACGAGAGCGTCTACGTCCTGCCCGACGAGAACGTCCAGCAAGCCGCCGTGGACGTGATTGCGGCCGGCGCGGAGGAAGCCCACGAACAGGCCCGCGACTACACCTTCAAGGGGCGCCTCTCGGACGCGGCCGACGCGACCCACCAGGAGACCGCGACCGCGGACTGCTCGGACGAGGAGACCAGTCCCTGGCCTGCCCCGAGCGGCGGCTGCGGTGCCGACTTCCTGCTCTGCCTGTCCTGCGAGAACTCCCGGGTCCACACCGGCCACCACCCGCGCCTCGCGCTCCTACGCCGCCAGTTGATATCGCTTCGCTCCAGCTGGCCCGAGAAGCTCTGGCGCAAGCGATGGGACGAACATCTCCAGCGACTCGATGACCTGCGGATAAAGGTCAACGAGAGCACCTGGGACGCCGCTCTGGCTCGGATCACCGACCGCGACCAAATGATCGTCGACCACCTGCTCAAGGGAGACCTCGCCCCGTGACGACAGCTCTGACCCTCGAGGCCGATCCCTACATCCTTCCCCTCCCGGGGCTGGAGAGCCCGGTGGTCCTGGACCGGTGGATCAGCGCCGGCAACACCCACCCCAACTCCCGCTACAGCGAAGACGTCTGGTCGATGGGACCGCTGACCGACAATCCCGGGGACAGCATCCACAAGATCAATATGAAGAGGTGCCCCGCCTCCCTGCGGAGCGAGTTCAGGCGCCTCATCTGGGTCCTGATCAACGGCGAGCTACGCCCCACCTACGTACAGGAACGGGGCTTTCAGAACCGGGGACGCGACGGCGTGATCAACATGCGCGACAACATCCTGCAGTGGATGAAGTTCGCGCGCTGGCTCGACCGGCAAGGCGTGCCCCAGCTCAGCGACTGCACCGTGGAGCACTGGAAGGCGTACGCCGCCGTGCGCACCAGCGGCTGCACGCGCGATCATGCCCTGACGGTTCTGCGCTGGCTCTCGGACCTGTGGGCCTTCGACCAGCTGTCCGTCAGCCCCTGCGGTATTACGCAGCCGCCCTGGGAGAGCGAGGGCATCGACGACTACCTGCCGGCCGCGAAGGGGGAGGCGGGCGGGGAGAACAAAACGGAGCCACTGGACCCGACGGTGATCGGTCCCTTGCTGACGTGGTCGATCCGCCTGGTCGAGGACTTCTCCGACGACATCCTGGCCGCCTGGGCCGAGCGCCGCCGCATGCACGCCCGGGTGACGGCCACCCCGAGCACCCGAGGGGGTCTGGCGGCCGTCAAGAACTACCTGCAGCCGCTGGTCGATTCCGGGGCTCTCCTGCCCGCCACCGTGAGCCGAAAGCACGGCATCACCCTGGCCCATCACTACGTCGCGGCGGTCACGGGAGCCAGCTGGAACCAGGTCCACGACTTCGCTACTCGGCGCGGGCTCCGTGCGCTCGCCGCCCGGCGGCCCGGCCCCAGCCCGATGCAGGTGCCGGTGACGGGCCGGATCGAGGGGCGGCCCTGGCGCGAGTTCATGGACTACGAGGAGACGCCGATTCTGGTACGTCACCTGGCCACCGCCGCCACCATCGTGATCTTGTATTTGACCGGGATGCGCCCCCAGGAGGCGCGGTCGCTTCGGTCCGGCTGCTGCCCGGACCCGCAACCGAACCCCGACGGCTCCATGCCACGGCATCTGATCCGAGCCCACCACTACAAGAACGTCCGCGACTCTGACGGCCACCACATCTCCGCTGGTGAGGAGCGCGCCGTCCCCTGGGTCGCGATCACCCCCGTCGTGAACGCCATCCGGGTTCTGGAGCGCATCGTCCCCAAGGGCGAGCTGTTGTTCAGCTCCGCCCACCACGATGTCGTCTCCCAGCGCAACCACCACGGTGCGCTGAAGCGGGGCACCCTGGACCGCCGCGTCGAGAACCTCGTGTCGTGGATCAACCAGGAGGCCACCGCCCAGGGCCTGGACGCCCAGATGGTTCCGGAGGACCCGCACGGCAACCTTGGACTGAGTCGCCTGCGCAGAACTTTGGCTTGGCACATCGCCCGCCGCCCCGGCGGTCTTGTCGCTCTTGCCATTCAGTACGGACACATGCGCACCGCCCTGGACGCCCGCACCTCCACCGGCTACGGCAATCGCGGTCGCCGGGGGTTCCACGGGGAGCTCGACGTCGAGACCGCTCTCGCCGCGGCGCAGACCGCAGCACGGCTGCGCGACGCCGCTGCGGCCGGCGAGAAGATCTCTGGTCCCGCCGCTCGACGGGCTCTCATCGGAGCAACCTCGGTCCCCAGCATCGAAGGCGCCTTGACCACCCCGAAGGTCGCCGCCAAGTTCCTCGCGCGCGACGGCCTCGCGCTGTTCGACAACCCGGACTCGTTCCTTATCTGCGCCTTCAAGCGCGACACGGCCCTGTGCGATCCGGATCCCGGGGCGACGGCGCCCAATCAGTTCGCCTGCCAGCTCGGCTGCGGCAACGCGATCCGCACCGACAGTCACGCGCAGGCGGCACGAGAGCACGCTGAACGTCTCGACGCGAAGGCAGCCCTCGTGCCTCAGCCCCTGGGCGACCGGTTTCGCCGAACAGCCGACCGCTTCCGCGCTCTTGCCGACGCCCACGACTCCGCCGCTCAGTCCACCGAGGAGGCCATCGCATGAACCAGCAGCACGAGGACGAACGCTCCCGCATCCGCACAGCCATGGACCGCCTCTTGGCCGGCCAGCCCACCCGCTCCAACGGCAGCCTCACGGTGGTCGCGCTCGCCGCAGAGGCCGGTGTTCACCGCATGGCGCTGCAAAAGCGCCACGCCGACCTCAAGGAGGAGTTCTACGCGCGGGTGCGTACGGAAACGCACCAGACGCCGGAAGTTGAGAGGCGGCTTCGCAAAGAGGTTGTCCGCCTGAAGGAAGTTCTCAAGGACTCCCGGGCCGCCGAGGCCAAGTCCCGGCATCGAGCGGAGCAGATGGCCCTCGCGGCAGCCGTCCTCATCCTCCGGCAACCCGATCCCCAGGACCAACCTGCCCCCGGCAACGTCATCCCGCTCCGCCCGTCCGGCGGTTAATGGAGAGAGCAGGCCGTCACGCCGCGACGCCGAGCTCCTTGCGGGTTCGGTGGACGAACTCGCGGACAGACCGCTCGCGCCGCCATGGGGCAAGGGCGGCATTGAACTCGCGGACGTAGTCCTTGGCCTGGCTCGACTGGACGCGGGCGAACATGTCGACGGACCGGTTGCCGAGCTCGAGGCGCCGCCCGGAGCTTGCGGACGGCGCCGCTTGCGAGTGTTACTCAGGCCGGGACGGCGGTGGCCGGCGGCCTCTGCCTCTCGTCGATGCTGCGCTACCCGTCTGACGTCCGCGCTCGGAGCTGAGGCTGTCGGCCGAGGAGTTCGGCCAGGCCCTGTCGGGTGGCGGCGAGGACTACGCGGTCCTGGGGGTGCAGGACGTAGCCGGGGTGGAGGTCCCATATGAGTCCGGCGGGGCGGTCGGCGCTGTCGTGGGCTGGGGTGGCGGCGAGGTCGGGGAGCCGGTCGTCCGGTTCTGTGGTGTCCAGGGCGATGACGCGCCAGGCGCCGGCACGGAATGATTCGGCGATCGTGCGCCCTTCGAGGTGAGAGTGCCCGGCGACGTTGAGAGCGGCGAAGACGAGCATGCGGCGTTCGACGGGGATGGCTCCGAGGATCTGGCGGCCCATCATGGCTCCGGCGAAGGCGGGTGCGGCGAGGTTGGAGACGCTGCGGCTGCGGGTGAGGGCGCGGGGATGGGCGGCGCGCAGGGTGCGGTGGACGGCAGCGGCGAACTCGTCGTCGTACAGCCGCAGCGCCACCCGTAGGTCGGGGTTGACGGAGCGTGCGTACAGGGCGGCTTCCAGGTTCGTGGTGTCGATGCTGGTGAGGGCGAGCAGGGCGTGCGCGCGGTGGACCTTGGCGGCTTCCAGGACGCCTTCCTGGGTGACGTCGCCGAGGATGGTGGGCACGCGCAGGCGGCGGGCGAGTGGGATGCCGCGCGCTTCGGGGTCCTCCTCGACGCACACCACGGGGATGCCGAGCTCGTTCAGCCGTGTGAGCACGCGGGTGCCGATCTTGCCGAGGCCGAGCAGGACGACGTGGCCGGACAGACCGCGGGGCGGGCGGCGCAGCGCGGCGGCGGTGCGGAAGGTGCCGAGAGCCTCCAGGACGGCCGCGAGCAGTACGGGAAGGAGTAGCAGACCGGCGAGTCCGGCGAGGAGCTGGAGCACTTGGCGGGTGGTGGGTTCGCCGATCGCCGGATCGTTGATCGCGAAGAGGTCGAGCAGGGTGAGATAGGCGGCGTGCAGCGGATGCTTCTGCTCGCTGGTCAGCCAGGTCGCGACGGCCAGGGCCAGCACGCAGGCCATGAGCCCGGCCAGGGACCAGCGCAGGCGGCGTGAGAACAAGGACCCGAGCGGAGCCCCGCGCCCGGCCAGTCTCCTCGGCGGGGGCGTGGCTGCTGAGTGCGTGACCGTTTCCAGGACCACGGTGCCGTGGCCCGGGCTCGTGGCCACGGTGTTGTCGTCGGGCAGCAGCATGGGTCCTTCTCGGCCGCTGGCGTCCGACCCTTCCGCGCCTGCGGGGTCGTTGGTGGTCGAGGACAGTAGCGCGAGCGTGCACAGGCCCGGCCTGGCCGTCTCGCCGTGGCCGGGCGGAGTGCGCTCGACGGCGCGCAGCAGCAGCCCGTCGGCCTGGATGACCTTGCTGGTGCCGGCGACGGCGGTGGCCGCGAGGGCGGGGGCGGCGGTGTCCGCGTCCGACAGGACGGTGGTGGAGGAGTCCAGGGCCTCTGGGTCCAGGCCGGGGACGGCGAGGGCGGCGGCCTGGTCGAGGAGTTCCTCCAGGTGCTGGCCGAGCTTGCGGTTGTAGAGCCGGATGACCAGGCGCAGTCGGGGGTTGAGGCGGCGGGCGGCCAGCGCGGCGCGGATGTTGGTCTCGTCGTCGTCATGGACCAGCGCCAGCGCGGCGGCCTCGTATACACCCGCCTCGGCCAGGACGGCCTCGGTGAGTTCGGGCACCTCGAGCACATGGGGAGCGTCCGAAGCCCCATCGGTCGCAGAGCCGGCCGTACGGTTCACGACGGCCTGTACCCGGCCTAACATTGTCGCGGCACGTGCCGGCCCGGTGGGGCTGGTCCGGTGCCCGGTCGGGACGACGAGCGTGACGCGCTCCCGGTACACCGTCGTGAGCTCGGCGGCCAGCCGCTCGGCGAGTGCGTCGTCACCGCACACGATCATGTGTCCCGGCTGGGCGACCGCTCGCGTCGGCTGCGGGAAGAGGACCATGTCGTCCGTGACCTCCTGGTCAGTGTTCCGGTCGCCTGTCAGCGACACCCCGTGTGCGTGGGCAAGCGGGTCGTCCGGCTGGAGTTGTGTCGTCTTGGCAGGTCAGGATCCGGTCATACGGTGGTCTCTGCCCTGGATCGCCCGCGACCGGTCCGGATTGTTCCCGCACCGGCTGTCACGTCCCGGGCCCCTCATCCGCCCGGCGCAACTCTCCCGCTGCCAGGGCGAGATAGGCGGCTGCAGCGAAGAGGAAGCTGGGGATGGCAAGCATGCTGCGCTGATCGCTTTCGAGGACGGTCACGTACTGGCTCTGCGACACCTCGATCCTCCCGCGTTCGTAGGGAGTCGTGTCGAGAACGAAGTACCGGCCGTCCCTGATCTCCGCTGACTGCAGGTTCCCCGCACCGGCCATGCTGACCAGGAGCACCACGACGCCCGAGACGACCAGGCCGCCCAGAGCACCCTGCACCGCGCAGGGCAGGCACCGGAATGCGAGCCATACCGAGTGGCGGTCCGCTCGCGTCAGGAGTACGCGCAGCAGGGCAGCCGCAAAGATCGGGAACAGAAGCAGCACGACCGCCACCGTCGGCCATGCCGACTCCACCAGCGGCAGGGCCCCCGGCAGCCACGTCAGCGCGGAGAGAAGCAGCAGAAAGGCACTCAGCCCGGCTGCGATTCCCCCGTGCAGCTTGAAACTCCACCCCATGCTGCAGAGCTTTGCATGCGCGCCTCTTCAGCTCATTGCCATAACTCGGCAGAGATGACGACTTGTTGATGGCATGGGTCCTGTCTGGAAGTCGGCGGTGTGGTCTGGGCTGCCAGCTGTGTTGGCGACCTCCCGTCCTCTGCCGCGGGCTCAAGGAATGAGCGGTGTGCATCGTGAAGTCGCAGGTCACAGGTCTGGTGTGAATGGCGAGTTGGATACTCGTGCCGGTCGGCGGCCGATGACCATGGTGTAGATCATCGGGCGGGCCCGGCTCCTGCCGGGATGGCGGGTTCGGCTGCGCCTACGACCGGCCCCCGCCTACGATCCGTCAGCAGGTCGACACGCCGTGAGAACGCGGGAGGGCGCGGGGGATGCAGGAACAGACGCAGAAGGCCGCAAGACGGAGACCGTCGAGGTCAAGCCGTCCGTTCCGGCCGCGCACCGACCTGACGGAGACGCCGGAGAAGAAGGGCACCGTATGAGCAGGCTGCTGGAAGCGGTGTGCGCGCTGACTGTGGGCGTCCTCGTCGCGCTCCTTGTATGGGGTGCTAACCCTGGCGCTGTGCGGGTGGCGTGGCGGGAGGGCGAGCTGAGCGGTGTGACGGTCGTGTTCGTGGCGGCGTGTGCGCTGTGGCTGGTGCTGTGGCGCAGGCGTACCGGGCGCGGCTGGCTGGTGGCATGGCCGCTTGTGGTGCTGCTGTGCGGTGCGGCTGTTGCGCTGGTCGTGGCAGCCATGGCCGGTTGACCGGCGCAGGCAGGCAAGTGGGGCTTCCCGTTCTTTTGGGCGGGGAGTTCGCTGGCGTTTTCGGGCTAGGGCTGCTGTTAAGGATCTTGGCGGGAGGGGCAAGGTATCCCGTGCGTCACGGCTGCTGTGTCGCCGACCTGTTCGATTCCGGGGTGTCACGCCTGCGATTACAAGGCCGCCCGGAACCGGCCCCTGACGCGAGGCCAGAAGCTGTCCAACACGGCACTGGCGGCCGCCCGGGCACCCGTCGAGCACGGCTTTGCCCACCTCAAGAACTGGCGCGTCCTCGGCAAGGTGCGCACCGACCCCGCCTGGGTGACCGCCCTGGTCAGGGCCTTGCTGGTCCTCACGAACCGCGGAGTCGCCCGATGACCGACGATCTTCACTAAAGTCACCTGGCAGCGACTGGCACGAGCATCCCGATGCCCACGCACACCAGCCCTGTGACCAGCAACTTCAGCTTGCACACCTCCCAATGAAGTCGTTGATAACCGTCGCGCGTTGCAGGGCTTCGGCAGGCTGCCCGAGACGCTTCTGCCACGTCGAGGCGTGGACTCGGTGCATGCGGCTGTTCATGCTGCATCCGTGGTCTCCATCAGCCACAGCGTGGTTGTCGAAGCCGTCCCGCGTTCCTGGTTCGTGGACGTTGTTCGCCGTTCTCGGCGGCTTGGCGCAGGAGCGTCGAGCGGTCGTGTTCCGCGGGCCGCCCCGCATGCCTTTGCGACTCTGATACGTGGAAGGGCTCAGCCGGCGGGGAGACTCACTAGGCTTCTGGCCCGTTGGGCGCGGATCTCGCGCAGTGAGAGCAGGATGGCCGCCAGGTTGAAGGGGAAGGCGACGGCGTTCGCTATCTCGGGTATGCCGAAGGCCCGCAGGAGGCTCGCGCCGCCTGCGATCAGGAACAGGAACAGGGGGAGGTATCTGCGCCAGGCGGGTATGCCCTGCATCCGGGCAACGGTGACCGAGCACCAGAGAGTGAGGCAGAAGACCGTGATGCCCAGGGCAGCGATTGCGATCAGCATGAGCGAATGGTGTCTGTAGAAGGCGACACCAGTCGACCGTGAGGTCCGCGTGGAACGGAAGAGGGCGGGGTGAAGTGCCCGCCGAACTGGCACAGGGCACTGCTCGCGCGGTTACGAGGCGGGCCTTCCGGACCGGGACGGGGCGTGTCTGTCTCATGTCCTGTGCCGGGGGGCGTCGGGTGTGGAGTCAGGGTTCGATCAGGCCGACGCGGATGGCATAGCGGGTGAGTTCGAGGCGGTCTTTGAGGCCGAGTTTCTGCAGCAGGTTCGCTCGGTGGCGTTCGACGGTCTTGACGCTGATGACGAGGAGGTCGGCGATCTCCTGTGAGGTATGGCCTTCGGCGACGAGTTTGAGGATCTCCTCCTCCCGGTCGGTGATGGCCCTGGCGGGCAGGGACTGTCCTTCCCGGACGCGGTCGAGGTAGTTGCGGATGAGGGCGTTGACGGCGCCGGGGTAGAGGAAGGGCTCGCCCCGCATGGTGGCGCGGCAGGCTTCGACGAGATCGCGGTCGGCGACGGATTTGAGGACGTAGCCCGAGGCGCCGGCGGCCAGGGCCTCGAAGAAGTACTGCTCGTTGTCATACATGGTCAGCATGAGGATGCGCAGCTCGGGCTGGGTGCGGGAGAGTTCGCGGGCGGCCTGCAGGCCGGTCAGGCGGGGCATGGCGATGTCGAGGATCGCCAGGGCCGGGTGGTGGGTGCGGGCGGCCTCGATGGCCTCGGCGCCGTCACCTGCTTCAGCGACCACGGTGAGGTCGGGTTCGCTGTCGAGGATGAGGCGCACTCCGCGGCGGACCAGGTGATGGTCGTCGGCGAGCAGGATGCGGGTGGGCGTCGCCTCGGTCATGGTCACTGACTCCGGTGGGGGGTGGGGACGGTCAGGCGCACTTCGGTGCCGCCGTCTGGTACGGGGGCGAGGGTGAGGTCGGCGCCGATGAGCAGGGCGCGTTCGCGCATGCCGCGGATGCCGGCTCCTTCGGCCGCGCCGTCGATGCCGCGGCCGTTGTCGCGCACGCGCAGTTCCACGGCGTGCGGCATCCGCTCCAGGGTGAGGTCGACGCGGGTGGCGTCGGCGTGGCGGGCGGTGTTGGTCAAGCTCTCCTGGCAGACGCGATAGAGGACGAGTTCGGCGTTCTCGCCCAGGGGCGGCAGGTCGGCCGCGATGTGGTGGCGTACGGACAGGGAGGGGCCGGTGAACTCGGTGGCGAGTGATTTCAGGGCGCTGGTCAGGCCGAGTTCCTCCAGCACGCCGGGGCGCAGGCGGCGGGCGATGCGGCGGATCTCGTCCAGGCTGGCGCGGGTGGTCTCCTGCACCTGGTGCAGCTGCTCGCGAACCGGCTCGGGGGCCTGGCCGGCGACGCGTTTGAGGTCGAGCAGGACGGCGGTGAGGGTCTGGCCGATCTCGTCGTGGAGTTCCTGGGCGATGCGGTGACGCTCGGATTCCTGCGCGGTCAGGGCGCGGGCGGCGCTGGTGGCGCGTTCGGCTTCCAGCCGGTCGAGCATGGTGTTGAACGTGGTGATCAGTTCGGCGACCTCGCCGTGACCGCCGACAGCCGGGCGGGCGCCGGGGCGCAGCAGGTCGGTGGTGGTCATGGCGCGGGCGAGGCGTTGCAGCGGGGCCAGGCCGATGCGCAGCAGCAGGGCGTTGGCGATGAGCATCGCGGCCAGGCCGACGGTGAGGATCGCGGCCTCAGTGAGCAGGACGGGTGTCGACACGGTGACCGGGCCCAGCAGCAGCGCGGTGGCGGTGACGAGCACCACGGCGTTGAGCAGGAAGATCCTCCAGAACAAGGGCACCGCGTACCGCCTTCCTGACGTGGTCCTCGCTCCCACTATCGCCTCCGTGACCGTGAACGGTGGGCCGGCCTGCCGCTGAAGGCTGCCGGCGCCCGGGGCGCTCGTCTGCTCCAGCGTGGTCGCTGGATCGGCGGGCGTCCATCGGGTCTGGCACCCATTCCGCGTCACCTTCTACAGGTCTGACCCGCCCGTATTTGGGTGCCAGACCCGATGGTGTGCGCCTCCGTGGGCGGGTGAGGGTGGAGCCAATCCACCATCCCCGGCCCCCTTGACCGTCTGTGGCAGCGCGACCACTCACGGCGTACGTCGGCTGGCGCCCTCAGTGCCCGACGGCCGCACAGCCATGTTGGCCTGTGGTTTCCGCCTTCCGCGAGCAGGGGTGCGGGCTGCGGTGTCGGGCGGGCGGCACAGGGGGGGCGGGTCTGTCGGATCACGAGAGGAGCCCGGCCCCAATGTACGCAGTGCCAAAGCGGCATGGTCACACCAAGGCGGTCTCCGGCCCGGTCCTGCTGGCGCTGCGGTTGCGCCGCGCGGCAGCCGTGTGGGTGCGCCGCCTTGCGGGTGCCGACACGGCCGGGACTGGCCGGTGCGGCGTGCGGGAGGGGGCGCGGTGAGCGTCACGGCATGGATGGCGGTGGCGGTGTTCGCCGCCGTCTACGTGCTGATCGCGACGGAGTGGGTGCACCGGGTAGCTGCCGCGCTGGGCGGCGCGGTGGTGATGCTGCTGATCGGGGCGACCGACGCCGAGCACGCGTTCTTCTCCGAACACGCGGGCATCGATTGGAACGTCATCTTCCTGCTGCTGGGCATGATGCTGATCGTCGCCGTGCTGAAACGGACCGGGATTTTTGAGTTCATCGCGATCTGGGCGGCGCGCCGGGCCCGTGGAAGACCGTACCGGCTGATGGTGCTGCTGACCGTGGCGACGGGGTTCCTGTCCGCCTGGCTGGACAACGTCACCACCGTGCTGCTGATCGCGCCGGTGACGATCCTGGTCTGCCGACGGCTGGGGCTGCCCGTGGTCCCGTATCTCATCGCCGAGGTGATGGCCTGCAACATCGGCGGAGCTGCCACCCTCATCGGGGACCCGCCCAACATCATGATCGGCTCCCGTGCGGACCTGTCCTTCAACGACTTCCTGATCCACATGACGCCGATCGTCGTCGTGCTGATGATCGTGTTCGTTCTGATGAGCCGGGTGATGTTCCGGAACGCGTTCCGCTACGACCCAGAGCGCGCCGCGTCCGTTATGGAGCTGAACCCGCGGGAGGCCATTAAGGACGTCCGGCTGCTCATCGTCAGCGGCGTGGTGATCAGCGCCGTTATGGCCTGCTTCGTGCTGCACACCGTGCTGCATCTGGAGCCGTCGGTGGTGGCCATCAGTGGGGGGCTGCTGCTGCTCGGCGTCTCCCGGCTCGCCCCGGGTGATGTGGTCAAGGACGTGGAGTGGGAGACCCTGGCGTTCTTCACCGGACTGTTCGTCATGGTCGGCGCGATGGTGCAGACCGGAGTGATCGGCGACCTGGGAAAGGCGGCGGCCGACGCGACCGGCGGCAATCTGCAGGGGACGGCGATGGCCCTGGTGTTCGGCTCCGTCGTGCCCTCCGCGGTCATCGACAACATCCCCTTCGTGGCGTCGGTGAGCCCGATCGTCTCGGAGATCGTGGCCTCGGCCGGCGGGCCTGAGGAGGCCGGGATGCTGTGGTGGGCCTTCGCGCTCGGCGCGGACCTCGGCGGAAACGCCACGATCATCGCCTCCTCGGCCAACGTCGTCGTCATCGGCATCGCCGAGCGGGAAGGGCACCACATCTCGTTCTGGCAGTTCAGCCGCTACGGACTCATCGTCACCGCCGTCACCGTCACCATCGCGGCCGCGTATGTGTGGCTGCGCTACTTCGCTCTGGTGTGATCGTGATGCCCCGACCCCGCAAGGAGACCAGATGGACCGCACCGCTCACCGCGACGCCTGCCCACCGCCCCGCGCCGGGAGGAGGAGGTCATGGCCGGATCGGATGACAAGCGGCTCGGCGAGATCGAGTCCCGCCTGCACCGTGAGGATCCCCGGTTCGCCCGCGCCCTCGGGGCCGGCCGCCCCTGCCGGCCACGCGAGTACCGGCACACGCGGGCATGGCTGCTGCTCGCCCTCGCCCTGGCCGTGCTGGGCACCGGCATCGCCTTGGCACAGGGACTGCTCATCGCCACGGGCCTGGTCCTGGCCGGGATCGCCGGGGAACTGTTCGACCCGGATCGAGACGTGCGCAGGCACCGCAACCCACCGCCCCCGCCCTGACCCCTGTGACCGCCGGGCGGCTGCCGCTGCCACGAGGACCGATCGATGACCTTGTCCGAGCTGTACCTGACGCTGCTGATCGGTGGCACGGTGCTGCTGGCCAGCATCGCCGCTGCCCGCACCGCCGACCGCATCGGCCTGCCCAGTCTGCTGCTGTTCCTCGCGGTCGGCGTCATCGCCGGCGAGGACGGTCTCGGCCTGCAGTTCGACGACGCCCAGCTCGCCCAGGCCCTGGGCACCGCCGCCCTGGCAGTCATCCTCGTCGAGGGCGGCCTGACCACCCAGTGGAGCGACGTCAAGCGCCTGCTCACCCCCGCCGCCGTGCTCGCCACCGCCGGTGTGGCCGTCTCGGTCGTGGTGACCGCCGCCGGTGCGCACTGGCTGCTGGGCATGGACTGGCACCTGGCGCTGCTGCTGGGGGCGATCGTCTCCTCCACCGACGCCGCCGCCGTCTTCGCCGTCCTGCGCGCGCTGCCGCTGCCACAGAAAGTGACCGCATTGGTGGAGGCCGAGTCCGGCTTCAACGACGCCCCCACCATCATCCTCGTCCTGGCCTTCGCCACCGCCACCACCGACCTGCCCGGCCCCGCACCCCTCCTGGGTAACCTGCTCTACCAGCTCGCGGTCGGCGGCACGCTGGGTGTGCTGATCGGCCGCCTGGGCGTCGCCGCGCTGCGGCGCATCGCACTGCCCGCCACGGGCCTGTACCCGCTGGCCACGGTCGGCTTCGGCATCATCGCCTTCGCCGCCGCCGGAGCGGTCAACGCCAGCGGCATCATCGCCGCCTACCTGTCCGGCCTCGTCCTGGGCAACGCCAAGCTTCCCCACCGCGCAGCCACCCGATCGTTCGCCGAGGGCGCCGGCTGGCTGGCCCAGATCGGCCTGTTCGTCATGCTGGGCCTGCTCGTCGACCCCAGCGAACTGCCCTCTGCGGTCCTCCCGGCCCTCGTCGTCGGCCTGGTCCTGCTGCTGGCCGCCCGCCCGGTCTCCGTCCTGGCCTGCCTGCTGCCCTTCCGGGGCATCTCGTGGCGCGAGCAGGCGTTCATCTCCTGGGCCGGCCTGCGCGGCGCGGTCCCCATCGTGCTCGCCACCTTCCCCATCGTCGCCGGAGTCACCGGCGCCCGCGACGTACTCAACATCGTGTTCGTCCTCGTGGTCCTGTTCACCCTCATCCAGGGCCCCACCCTGCCCGTCGTCGCCCGGCGCCTGGGCCTGACCCGCCCGGGCGCGCTGCGGGAAATCCAGGTCGAGACCGCACCCCTCGACGTACTGGACGCCGACCTGCTCACCGCCACGATTCCGCAGGGCTCCCGGCTGCACGGCGTCGCCGTCTTCGAACTCCGGCTGCCGACCCCGACCGTCATCACCCTGATCGTCCGCGACGGCACCACCCTCGTTCCCGACCGCGACACCGTGCTGCACGTCGACGACGAACTCCTGCTCATCACCACCCCCCAAACCCGGGAAGCCGCAGAACGTCGGCTCCGTGCGATTGGCCGACGCGGCAAACTCGCCCGCTGGCTCGGCGAACACGGCGCCCCCGAGCCCGAACCCACCACTGCGGCACGGACCGAATGACGCCGCACCGCTCGCGAATTGCCGCAATCCGGGGCGCTTTCCTCCCTGTACATAATTGAATGATGCTTATGCGTGATTCGTCGTGCGGTAAGCTCTTTACCGAGTCTTAGCGCTCTATTGAGCGGCTGATTGCTCATTCTGTAGGGACTGCATTCCGGTGCTTGCCGGATCCGGGTGCGATGGGGGGACGTGACATGGATCGGCCTGTGCGCATCGACAACACGGCCCGTGACAACGTTCCTGAACCGGGTACTGCCGTTCCCAGCATTTGATCTCCCGGGCGACCGCACACACCCGGATTTCCCTACGCATTGCTGCCCGGCCGGCCCATGGCGGCCCGGCCCACGGGCAGGCGGGCCGAGGCCACCTGGAGCCCACCGCCCGCTGCCCTTGGCCAGTTGCCCACGCGCACGCTGACACCGACCCGGTCTTGCCTCACCCGGCCTGACCGAGCGTTTCCGTACGCCCGCCCAGCCTTGCCGGCCTCACCGGCAGCGCCCGCTCGCCGCCCGTTGCCGAGAAGGCACAGACGCCGTCACCGAACCGGAGGACCGACGCCCGTGCACAACACCACCGCCATGCTCATCGAACTCGGGGCGATCATTCTCGCCCTGGGCCTGCTGGGCCGCCTCGCCGGACGGGTGGGCTTCTCACCCATACCCCTCTACCTCCTGGCCGGGCTCGCCTTCGGCCACGGCGGCATCCTTCCCCTGCAGGCCAGCGAGGAGTTCACCGCGACCGGTGCCGAGATCGGCGTCATCCTGCTGCTGCTCCTGCTCGGCCTGGAGTACAGCGCCTCCGAACTCGTCACCAACCTCAAGACCCAGTACCCCTCCGGCGCGGTCGACTTCGCCCTCAACGCGATACCCGGTGCTGTCGCGGCACTGGTCCTGGGCTGGGGGCCGGTGGCCGCTGTCGCGCTGGCCGGTGTCACCTGGATCTCCTCCTCCGGCGTCATCGCCAAGGTTCTCGGTGACCTGCGCCGGCTCGGCAACCGCGAAACCCCCGTCGTGCTCGGCGTGCTCGTCATCGAGGACCTCGCCATGGCGCTCTACCTGCCGATCCTCACCGCCCTGCTCGCAGGCGTCAGCCTGGCGGGCGGCGCCGTCACCCTGCTGATCTCCCTGGGCACGGTCGGCGCCGTCCTCTACGTCGCACTGCGCCACGGACGGCTGATCAGCCGCGCGGTCTCCTCCGACAGCGCGGAAATGCTCCTGCTGGTCGTGCTCGGCCTGACCCTCCTCGTCGCAGGCATCGCCCAGGAACTCCAGGTCTCGGCGGCCGTCGGCGCCTTCCTCGTCGGCATCGCCCTGTCCGGCGAGGTCGCCGAGGGCGCCAGCAACCTCCTCACTCCGCTGCGGGACCTGTTCGCCGCCGTCTTCTTCGTCTTCTTCGGCCTGTCCACCGACCCCGCCGACATCCCGCCCGTCCTCATCCCCGCCCTGCTCCTCGCCGTCGTCACCGCCCTCACCAAGGTCGCCACCGGCTGGTACGCCGCACGCCGCGCCGGGGTCCAGGGTGCTGGCCGCTGGCGGGCGGGCGGAACTCTGGTCGCCCGGGGCGAGTTCTCCATCGTCATCGCCGGCCTCGCCGTCGGCGTCGAGCCCCGCATCGGGCCACTTGCCACCGCCTACGTCCTGATCCTCGTCATCGTTGGCCCGCTCACCGCCCGCTACACCGAGCCGCTGGCCCGCCGCCTCACCCGCCGGCCCACCGCGCCAGCCTCCGCCTCAGCCGACGCCGAGCGGGCCGACTCCGCACACGCCAACGTCTGACCACCGGTCCGGAGTGAGGCGACGCCACTCCGGCCGCGCGGCCCACCGGAGCCGGTGAAGGCCGGCAGAGCAGCAGCAAGGACCCGCCGCCCCGGGCAACTCACAGGAGGGGCATGTGACCGTGCACGACACGCCTGGTGAGTTCCTCGACGGCTACGTCCAGATCCTGGCGGAAGCCTCCGCCACCGGCCGCCGCCTCACTCGCGACGAACTGCGCTCCCGCCGCGTACTGGGCGCGAGAGCCGCGGCGTCGGGCCACGGATGGCGGGTGCTGGTGCGGGAACATCTCGCGGCCAGTCGCACCAGCTGGCCCACCGCAGCCGCCCCGGACAGCGTCCTGTCCATCATCGAGCAGGCCGTGGACGCCTTCGCCGACGGATACGAGCGCGCCCAGCGCCGGGTCATACGGCAAGAAGAGGCAGCCAGACGCGAGTTCATCGACAACCTGCTCCACGGCCGGGGCGACCCCGGCCACCTTTCCGCACGCGCCGAACAGTTCGGGCTGCGCTTGTCGCACGCCCACGCCGTCGCCGTCGCCGAAGGCCCCGCCAAGTACGACGAGACCGACCCCGTCCCCCGCCAGGTGCAGGACGCCCTCTTCGGCCGCTTCGAGAACCGCCGGATCCTGTTCACCACCAAGGACGGCCGGATGGTCTGCATAGCCCCCGGCGACCAAGGCGACGTCCTGACCCACTTCGCCAAGCATGCCCACGCCGCCACCGACGGCGGCCAAGTCGCCATCGGCCGCCCCCGGCCCGGCGCCGTCGGCATCGGGCACAGCTACGAAGAAGCCCTCAACGCCCTCGACGTCGCCCAGCGCATGGGCCTCGACGACCCGCTGCTGCACGCCGCCGACCTGCTGGTCTTCCCCGTCCTCGCCCGCGACCGGCAGGCCCTGATGGACCTCGTACACAGCACCCTCAGCCCGCTGGAGCAAGCCCGCGGCGGAGCCCAGCCCCTCCTCGACACGCTGACCGCCTACTTCGACACCGGCTGCGTGGCCGCCGAAACCGCCCGCCGACTGTCGCTGAGCGTACGGGCCCTGACCTACCACCTGGAACGCATCCACACCCTGACCGGCACCGACCCCACCGACCCGAGCCACCGCTACACCCTGCAGACCGCGGTCATCGGCGCCCGCCTCCTCGACTGGCCGACCAGACCCCTGTGATCCACAGACACATCCCCAGGCACCGCCTAACCGACGGAGGCGTCGTCGGCACAGTCGGCAGGGGTGTGCCGGAGAGTGGGTGTCGGGTACCGGCGAAAATGGGTGCTGGTCCCGATGGCTATGCCGCAAGGCCGCGTGTGACGGTGGTGTGGACCTTATCCGTCGGTCCGAGGAGCCATGACGCAGCGTGGCACCGCCGGCGCGGCCGTTCTACTGCCCGCAGGTATCCATGCCGGTCAGGGCCGGTCCTTCAACGACCAAGAACCTCGGCTTCCGTGTCGGTTCTGTCCGGCGTTACGGAAGGTAACTTGGTGGAGAAGGCCTCTGTAAGGAGGGCGATTCGATGCCGTGGTTCGTATGGCTGCTCGCCGCCGGGGTGCTGGGTGCCGCGGAGTTCTTCACCCTGACACTGGTCTTCGGGCTGCTGGCGGGCGCCGCGTTGGTGGCCGCCGTAGTCGCCGGTGTGGGCATCGGCGCTCTCGGCCAGCTCGTCGCCTTCGGGGTAGCAGCGGCAGCGGGTCTCGTCCTCGTCCGTCCCATCGCGCTGCGGCACATGGCACAGCAACCCCTCACACGCGAGGGCAGTGATGCGCTGATCGGCAGGCGGGCCGAGGTCATGCAGGAGGTCACCGCCACCCAGGGCCTGATCAAACTCTCCGGCGAGGAATGGTCCGCCCGCGCCCTCGACGAAAGCCTGGTGATTCCGGTGGGAGCGTCGGTGGATGTCATGGAGATCGAAGGCGCCACGGCCATCGTCTACCCCCGCGAACTCCTTCCCTGAACGGCTGAACACACAGCAACGGAGGCACCGTGGATCCAGTTGTCATCCTCACTCTTGTGGCGGCCCTCGTTGTCGTCTTCCTCGTGGCCTCCACGGTGCGGATCGTCCCGCAGGCGCGCCGCTACAACATCGAGCGGTTCGGCCGGTATCGCCGGACGCTGCAACCCGGCCTGAACTTCGTGGTGCCGGTGGCGGACCGCATCAACACCAAGCTCGACGTGCGCGAGCAGGTCTATTCCTCCGACCCCAGGCCGGTGATCACCGAGGACAACCTCGTGGTGAACATCGACACCGTCCTCTACTACCAGATCACCGACCCACGGGCGGCGGCCTACGAGGTCGCCGACTACCTGCAGGCCATCGATCAGCTCACCGTGACCACGCTGCGCAACGTCATCGGCTCCATGGACCTGGAGGAGACCCTCACCTCCCGTGAGGAGATCAACTCCCGGCTCCGCGCCGTCCTCGACGACGCCACCGGCAAATGGGGCATCCGCGTCAACCGCGTCGAGATCAAGGCCATCGATCCACCGCACACCATCAAGGAGGCGATGGAGAAGCAGATGCGGGCTGAGCGTGACAAGCGTGCGGCCATCCTGCACGCCGAAGGGGACCGGCAAGCCAAGATTCTTACCGCGGAAGGCACGAAGCAGAAGGACATCCTGGAGGCCCAGGGCACCCAGCAGGCCATGATCCTGCGGGCGGACGGCGAGGCAAAGGCGGTGGAGCTCGTCTTCCAGGCCGTCCATCACAACAACGCCGACCCGAAGATCCTGGCCTACAAGTACCTGGAGACGCTCCCGCACCTCGCGAGCAGCGACAGCAACACGTTCTGGGTGATCCCGGGGGAGCTGACCGAGGCAATTCGGACCGTCACCAGTGCATTCGGTGATCAGACGACGGCGGGTCCTCCCAAACCTGCGCAACCTGCGGAAGCAGTCACCGCCGACGCTGACGACACGTCGCAGGAAAGCTGGATTCCGGAGCTCGGTGCCGGCTCGGCGGTTTCCCTCGACGCCGCGGCGGCTGCTGATGAGGCCGAGAAGCAGGCCGCCGCCGCGGTGAGCGACGCCAAGGCGGAGGCCGAGGCCGCGATGTCACCCCAGGTGCCGCGCCGGGGGCAGACGCCCGGTGATTGAGCCCACCCTCGGACTGTCGCCAGGGACCGTACACCCTACAGACCGCGGTCATCGGCGCCCGCCTGCTCAACTGGCCGACCAGACCCCTGTGATCCACAGACCGGTCCGCCAAGGGGAATCCGAATCCCCATCGGCTCTTTCCCCACGCCGCATCCGATGACTGGGAGAGGCGACGTCGGTACAGTCGGTAGTGGTGCGCCGGGAAGTCTGGTCGGCGGTTCACAAGATCTCGACTACGCGCCGACCCTGGCGAAGTTTTGGGCATGCGGCAGGTGTAGCCCACACCGCCGTGTTCACGGCTCTGCTCCCGCCCTCGTCGGTGGTGATGTGGTGCAGCACGACGGCCACCACATGGTCGTCGGTGGCCAGCCGCAGCACCTCGGCGCGGACCGGGAGTTCGGGCCGGCTGGGGAGAGGGGACCGCGCATGCGAGCACGTGACCTGGCCGAGCCGTATCCGGCGGTCTCCGCCGACGACGACGCGGTGATGGTGGCCCGCTTGTTCGTCGAGCGGCGGCTCCCGGCCTTGCTGGTCCTCGATGCCGATCAGCGGCCGTACGCGATCGTGCCGGGATCACAGCTGCTGCGCATCGTCGTCCCGGACTACGCGCTGGAAGATTCCGCGCAGGCCCTTGCCCTGCACGACTCCGAACTGGAGCGGCTGGCGGAGAAGCTGGAGGGACTCACCGTCGCGCAGTGGCTGCCCCGCCACCGCACCCTTCCGACCGTCGTCGGGCCGGATACGGGTGTCGCACAGATCGCCGCGCTGATGATCCGTACGCACACGCCATTGGTAGCGGTCATCGAGAGCGACGGCCAGCAAACGCGGACGGTGGGCGCGATCACGGCAGCCCGGCTGATGGAACACTTCCTCACGCAGGAATGACGCGGGCCGTCCGCTGCGGACGCGGTGTTCCATCCCACTATCGGCGACGCGGCGACCACCTCTCCGCCCTACGACGGCCCTGATCAGTCGGTCCGGCTGCGCCGTCTGGCCGCTATGCGCCACGCCAGGTAAACGATGCTCACCGGCCACAACACGATCAGTACCGTCAGGGTGAGGGCGCTGGAGACAGCGTACAATTCCGTATCCCGGCGCCACCCTGCACTGCGCCGCAGCACTCTGGGCAGGTTCCGGGCGATCCCGACGACGCCGCCGACGTAGACGGCCAGAGCGGCGAGTACCAAAACCGTGTCCCGGCCCGTCAGCGCCGCCCAGACCCCCTCACTCATGACCGGCCGACTGTGTCCTGGTCGTCCATCGTTTCCTTCGGCTCCGCGAGCGTAGCCTCACCCTGCGCCGGTGTGCCGCCCGCCGGCTGCGTCTTGCCCCACCGGGCGGTCAGCCGCAGGGCCACGGGCTCCGTGTAGCGGGCGGTGAGCGGGCCGAGGATGACCAGGATGAGCACGTACGCCGTGGCCAGCGGGCCCAGGGAAGGCTCGATCCCGGCGGTGACCGCAAGCCCGGCGATCACGATGGAGAACTCACCCCGCGCGACCAGCGTGCCGCCCGCCCGCCACCGGCCCTTGACCGAGACACCGGCACGCTTGGCCGCCCAGTACCCGGTGGCGATCTTCGTGCCGGCGGTGACGACGGCCAGCACGAGCGCGGGCAGCAGCACCGGCGGAATGCTGGAGGGATCGGTGTGCAGACCGAAGAAGACGAAGAACACCGCGGCGAACAGATCCCGCAACGGAGCGAGCAGGTTGTGCGCGCCCTCGGCGACCTCACCGGACAGGGCGATGCCGACCAGGAAGGCGCCCACGGCGGCGGAGACCTGCAGCTCCTGCGCGATGCCGGCGACCAGCAGGGTAAGTCCCAGCACCACCAGGAGCAGCTTCTCGGGATCGTCGCTGGAGACGAAGCGCGAGATGTGCCGCCCGTACCGCACCGCCAGCAGCAACACCAGTCCGGCAGCCCCGAGTGCGATCGCGAGTGTGGCGCTGCCGGCCGCGAGACTTGTCCCGGCCAGCAGGGCGGTGATGATGGGCAGATAGACCGCCATGGACAGGTCTTCCAGCACCAGGATGCTCAGGATCACGGGCGTTTCCCGGTTGCCGAGCCGCCCCAGATCACCGAGCACCTTGGCGATGACGCCGGAGGAGGAGATCCAGGTGACGCCCGCCAGCACCACGGCGGCCACCGGCCCCCAGCCCAGCAGCAGCGCCATCGCGGCGCCCGGCAGCGCGTTGAGCGCGGCGTCGACCAGACCCGCCGGGTACTGCGTCTTGAGGTTGGAGACCAGGTCGCTGGCCGTGTACTCCAGCCCGAGCATGAGCAGCAGCAGGATCACGCCGATCTCGGCGCCGATCGCCACGAACTCCTCGCTGGCGCCCAGCGGCAGCAGCCCGCCCTCGCCGAAAGCCAGCCCGGCCAGCAGGTAGAGCGGGATGGGTGAGAACTGGAAGCGTCCGGCGAACCGGCCCAGCAGCCCCAGACCAAGGATGATCGCACCGAACTCGATCAAGAAGACGGCAGACGAGTGCACGGATCACTCCCGCCCGAGTATCACGGCGGCAGCCTCCACGCCCTCACGGGTGCCGATCACGATCAGGGTGTCCCCGCCGGCCAGCCGGAACTCCGGGCCCGGCGAGGGGATCGCCTCGGCCCGGCGCAGCACGGCCACGATCGACACACCGGTCTCCGTGCGCATCCGGGTCTCGCCCAGCACCCGCCCGTTCCAGTGCGACGTGGCGGACAGCTCGACCCGCTCGGCCACCAGCCCCAGCTCGGTCGTCGACAGCAGACTCGGGCTGTGATGCGCGGGCATCATCGCGTCGATGAGCGCCTCCGCCTCCCCGGCGGTCAACCGCACCGACAACGCGCACGCGTCCGGATCGTCCTTGCGGTACGCACTCAAGGTTCGCGACCCGTCCCGGTGCGCGACCACAGACAGGGGACGCTGCTCCCGCGTCGTCAGGTCGTAGCGCACCCCGATCCCCGGCAACGGCGTACTGCTCATGCGCGCAGCGCCCACGGCTGTCTCCCTGTCCGATTCGGGTGTTTCTTTAGAAAATCTTTGATGACACCCTAGCGAGCGCCCCGAACCCGGCCTTCGCCAGCTCCGTCCCGAGCCAGTAGGGGGTT
This sequence comes from Streptomyces sp. ID05-39B, assembly GCF_033794725.1. NCBI lineage: Bacteria > Bacillati > Actinomycetota > Actinomycetes > Kitasatosporales > Streptomycetaceae > Streptomyces > Streptomyces sp. ID05-39B. The sequence goes on from NZ_JARGEF010000050.1 coordinate 25,769, forward strand.
GCCGGGACCGGCGCGCAGACGCGGCTGGCGTGTACCTCTGCTGTGGAACGGGGAGCACCGGAAGGAAACGCAAGCATGGTTGAGTGGGTGTCCGTCAGCACTGGGGCAAGGCCCGTTCCCCGGCCCGTGGCCACGCCGCTGGTGTGGGCTGCGGCGTCCGGCGGTGCACTGCTGCTGGTGGCACTCCTCAACACCTTCGTGGGTCCGAACCGGCCCTCACTCGCCCTGGCCGCTCTGTCCCTGCTCGCAGCCCTGTTGGGACTGCGCGCCCGCTTCACCGCGGCCCCGGGCACGGCCGTCCTGTGCTGGTTCTTCCTCAACGGATTCGCCATCCCACCCGCCGGCACCGTCACCTGGGCCGGAGAGCGTGACACGTTCTGGCTCACCTGCCTGTTCACCGCCGTCCTCTTGGGCACGGCACTGGCTCGCCTCCACTACGCCCGCGCCGCCTACCGCCGCGTCACCACAGGAATCGACGCCGTCTCGTCGACGCGCCCGACGGGACGCATCTGAGCAGCGAACGCCGACCCGGATCGCCCTGAAACGCTGACCTCGTACACCCAGGCCCTGCACGCCCGGCACCCCGACGCCGAGATGGCCTGGCCGCCCCCGCGGAACGGCCGCGGCACCCTGAATGCCGACACCTGGCGCGAGGCTGGGTGAACCGTCCGTGCCCGGCCGCCCCTGAGCCGGAGCTTCTCGCCCGGCCCGTGACGCCTCCGCAATCGGCGCACGCGGCCGGGGACCCGCCAGAGCAGCCAACAGCTTCCTGGCGATCATGGAAGGGATGGCACACTAATGCGCCCAACTTGCCCATAGCGCATCGGAGATGACCTGATGAACGCCACTCCCACCGCCGACGCCCAGGGAGCCGCAGAAGCCGCGGAGCGTTCCGGCGGCTGCTTGTGCGGCCGCATCCGCTTCACCACCCGGGGGCCAGCAGTCTTTGCCCACACCTGCGCCTGTGGACATTGCCAGAAGCTCGGCGGCACACCAGTGATGTGGTGGGTGGGATTCGAGACGGTCACCTGGACCGGTGAAGGTGGCGAGCCGACTTGGTATGAGACCTTCGAAGGCGAGGCGAAACGCGGCTTCTGCCCGACCTGTGGCAGCCGCCTCGCGGCGATCGACAGCGACATCCCGGAGATTGGCATCAACGTCACCGCCCTCGACGACACCAGCGGCCCAGACCTCGTGCCGATCCACGCGTCCTTCCGCGACAACGCCGTGCACTGGCTGCCGTCGGTGCCGGAGACCGAGCGCAGCGCGGCTGGCTGACCGCCCGTCCACTGGTCGGCAACGGCCCCCGCTTCCTCGATGGCCCCGGTCGGTAATTCCGTTCTCGCCCGCGAGCAGGGCTCGAACTCCCGGGCCGGGGCCCGCCGCGGTCATGCTCAGCGAGGACGGCGGAGAACTCTGCGAGTGCCGCGCGGCAGTCCAAGACAGTCCAAGGGATGCTCAACCGGAGCGAGTCCAGAAAGTCGCTGGGCTACTTCCTAGACGAATTCTGGCCGTCGACGCCTGCCGAGACGAATGCGTGAGACCACATCCCAGGACGTGGAGAATTCCGGGCGGCTACGAAGAATGTGGGTGAGTGGAGCACCGGGTCACAGTGATGACTTGAGGACCGCCCGCCACATGCTCCGCCGCATCGGGAACATGCTCGCCGCCGGGAACGCGAACAGGTTCATCAATGTCATCGAAGCGGCCTACATCACGCCGGCGAACAAGGCACAGTCGACCTGACAGGAACTGTGCGTCCAGACCGTTGGGTGGCCGTCCCATCCCTTCCACAGCCACCACGCGCCACCATGCCGAGGAGGTGCAGGACGTGAACACTTGCACTTAACAGGGAACCGTGTGGCTGCTGCCACTGGTCGCGCCGATGGTGTCGGCGGCGGCGGGGCCGCGCCTGGTGCCGCATCTGCCGGCCGGGCAGGCCCGCGAGACGCTGCTGCTGGCGTGTTTCGCGCTGTTCGGGCTGAGCCTGCTCGCCACGCTGGCGATGCTGCCGGTCGTGTTCGCCCGGCTGGTCACGGGCGGTCCGCTGCCCCTCGCCCTCACGCCGACCCTGTTCCTGGTGCTCGGTCCGCTCGGGCAGTCGACGACGGCCGTGGGCACGTTCGCGGAGGTCGCTCCGGGCGTGGTGCCCGCGCCGGACAGCCGCGGGTTCGCCGTCCTGGCCGTCCTGTACGGGGTGCCGGTCATGGGCTTCGCGCTGCTGTGGCTGTGCCTGGCCGTCGCCCATGTGGTGCGCGCCCGCCGGCAGGGGATGGGTTTCGCGATGACGTGGTGGGCGTTCACCTTCCCGGTCGGCACCTGCGTGACCGGCGCGGAGGCCCTGGCCCGGCACACGGGACTCGTCGCGTACGAGGCGCTGGCCACCGGGCTGTACGTCGTGCTGGTGGCCGCCTGGGCCGTGGTGGCCGCGCTCACCGTGCGGGGGCTGGTCAGCGGTGAGCTGCTCGCAGCGCCGCGCCCAGCACCTGTGGGGCCTCGGCCAGCGAGGGGCCGTACCACGTCAGGTGCCGTCCGCTGACGAGTGCGCAGGGCAGGCCGGGGAAGGCCTCCGGGCCGTCCGAGGCGGTGAAGCGGTAGGGCTCGTCGGGGAGCACGACCAGGTCCGGGCCCGCCGCCCGCAGCTCGTCCAGGGCGACCTTGGGGTAGCGGTCCTGATGGGCCGCGTGGAGGTGGTCCACGCCCAGGCGGGACAGGACGTCGCCGGCGAAGGTGTCGCGGCCCAGGACCATCCACGGGCGGCGCCAGACGGGCACGACGGCCGTCCGCCGCCGGTCGGGCGGCTTCAGGGCGCTCCAGGCCTCCTCGGCCTCGTCCAGCCAGCGGGGACGCGAGCGGGCCCCGCAGGCCTCCAGCACCCGTGCCAGTTCCCGGAAGGCCCCCGGCACGTCGCGCACCTCGGTCACCAGCACCTCGATGCCGGCGTCGCGGAGGGCGGCGAGATCGGGCTCGCGGTTCTCCTCCTCGTTGGCGATGACCAGGTCGGGCGCGAGCGCGGTGATCCGGTCGGTCGCCGGGTTCTTGGTGCCGCCCGCACGGGCGACGTCGAGGTCGGCCGGGTGGGTGCACCAGTCGGTGGCGCCGACCAGGACGCCGGGCAGGGACACGGCCACCGCCTCGGTCAGCGAGGGCACCAGGGAGACGGCCCGCACTACCGCTTGCGGTCCCGGACCGCTTCGATGTGCTCCGCGACGGCGACGACCACGATGCGGGTGTCCGGCACCGTCGCGCGCCAGCGGTGGCGGACCCCGCCGGTCAGGTACAGGGTGTCGCCGCGGCCGAGCCGGTAAGCCCGGCCCTCGGCCTCGATCTCCACGGCGCCGTCGGCGACGTACATCAACTGGTCGTTGCGGTACTGGAACTCGCGGCCGGCCTCGTGGTCGCCGGTGAACTCCGAGGCGTGCATCTGGTGGTGGCCGCGGACCAGGGAGCGGGAGCGCGGGCCGGGGCCGGCCTCGGTGATCTCGGCGCGCACGACGTCGACGCTGCACGCCGGGTCGGCGGCGGCGAGGAGTTCGACGGCCGTGGTGCGCAGGGCGTCGGCGACCTTCTCCAGGGAGCCGGTGCTGGGCCGCGCCCGGTCGTTCTCGATCTGGCTCAGGAACGGGACCGAGAGCCCGCTGCGCTCGGCCACGACGGCGAGAGTGAGGTCCAGGGAGCGGCGCCGCCGCCTGACGGCCGCGCCCACCCGAAGGGGCTGTTCTTTGTGGTCGCCCATCGCTCCGGCTCCCTCCTACGCTCGTCGGTCCGACTACCGAGTGCCCCGTCGCGGGCGCACGTCCTCTGATGAGTTCTCTGCACCCTACGCATGTTCGGCAAACCGTTTCACGAGCCCGTGACATCGAGGACACCGGGCGTCACACGCGAACTCACAGTTCGCGCCAGTCGATCATCCACGGGCAAGGCCGGTCTCCGGTGTTCTTCGGTTCAATGCGCGGGCGCCGCCGGGTGTTCCCGTGCCGTTTCCGCGGGCCGACCGGCAGGTCGGGCGGCCGGCGGGGCCGGGCGGCGGGCCGGGTGCGGGATGGCTCCGCGTGGTTGGCCGGATCCTTGTCGTGCGCGACGGCGCGCGGGGCGGGCACCGGCGTACGTCCAGGACACGTACGCCGGTGCCCGCCCCGCGCAGGACGGTCGTGGTGCTGTTCAGGTCACCCGGCCGCCCTGCTCCTCTCCCCGGCGCCGTCGACCGGTGCCCACCTGTCGAGCAGGCCGGGGTTGTCCTTCAGCCAGGTGCGTACAGCGTCCTGCTCCTTGCCCTTGCCGGACTTCTGGATCTGCGCCTCCAGACCGGTGAGCTGCTGCTCGGTCATGGAGAAGTCCTTCAGCCACGCGCCGACCTCGGGGTTGTCGGCGGCGAAGCCCTTACGGGACAGGGTGTGCACGCCGTCGCCCGCGCCCCAGGCCCCCTGGGGGTCCTTCAGCTTCTTCAGGTCGTACTCGCTGTACGCCCAGTGCGGCGACCAGAGCGTGACGACGATCGGGTCCTTCTTGGCGTAGGCCCGCTTCAGCTCGGCGAGCATCGCCGGGGTCGAGCCGTCGACGACCTGGTAGCCGTCGAGGCCGTACTCCTTGACGACCTTGTCCTTGAGCAGGCCCATCATTCCGGCGCTGGGCTCGATGCCGGTGATCTTCCCGCCGAACTCGGCAGGCCTGGCCCTGAGGTCCGCGAGGGTGTTCACGTCCTTCATGTACGACGGGACGCTCAGCTCCAGGGAGGTGGGGCCGTACCACTTGCCGAGGTCGTCGAGCTGCTTGCCGTACTTCTTCCAGTACTCGGCGTGCGTGGTGGGCAGCCAGGAGTCGGTCTGGAAGTCGATCTGGCCGGTGGCGAGGCCGGTGTAGAGGGGGGCGACGGCGTACTGGGTGGTCTTCACCTCGAAGCCGCGCTTCTCCAGCAGTTCCTTCCACAGGAAGGTGGAGGCGATCCCCTCGTCCCACGGGATGTAGCCGATGGTGATCTCCTTGCCCTTGCCGACGTCCGTGGCGGAGGCCTCGGCGGTGCCGGAGTTCGAGCCGAAGACGCCCATGCCGCCGGCGACGAGGGCCAGGACGACCACGCCGACCACGGCGACGGCCGGGCGGGGGCGGTGGCTCCACACGGTGGGGCGGACCTTGGCGGCGGCACGCCGGCCCAGCGGGGAGATGCGGGTGCCGAGGGCGCCGGTCATGCGGTCGAGGTAGATGGCGAGGACGACGATGCCGAGGCCCGCCTCGAAGCCGAGACCGATGTCGAGCCGGCCGATGGCCTCGTTGACGGAGCCGCCGAGGCCGCCGGTGCCGACCATGCCGGCGATGACGACCATCGACAGGCCCAGCATGATCACCTGGTTGACGCCCGCCATGATCGTCGGCAGGGCGAGGGGCAGCTGGACCCGCAGCAGGGTGTCACGGGGTGTGGTGCCGAAGGCCTCCGCGGCCTCGACGAGTTCGGGATCGACCTGGCGGATGCCGAGTTCGGTCATGCGCACGCCGGGGGCGAGCGCGAAGATCAGGGTGGCGATCACTCCGGCGGGCACGCCCATGCCGAAGAAGAGGATCGCGGGGATCAGCAGGACCATCGACGGCATGGTCTGGAGCAGGTCGAGGACCGGCCGCAGGGTGGCGCTGACGGCCTTGGAGCGGGCCGCCCAGATGCCCAGCGGCACGGAGATCACCAGGGCGATCACTGTGGCGACGAGCACCAGGGACAGCGTGGACATCGCCTCCTCCCACAGGTCGAGGGAGTCGATGAGCGCGAACCCGGCGAAGCCGAGGACGCCCGCGACCAGGCCGCGCAGCCACCAGGCCAGGACGGCGAAGATGCCGGCCAGGAGCAGGGGTTCGGGGGCGGTGAGGAGGGCGTCGATGCCGTCGTACATGCCTTCGACGACCGTCTTGATGGCGTCGAAGAGCCAGGACATGTGGGTGACGAGCCAGTCGACGCCGGAGTCGACCCAGTCGCCGAGGTGGAGCCTAGGCACGGGCGGTCGCCTTCCCCTCGTCGCGCGGGTCACCGCAGGCGGTGGGCTCCCCGTGTTCGTCGCCGAGGAAGCCGACGAGGCGCCTGCGGGGTACCACCCCGACGAGCTCGCGCCGCGCGTCCAGGACGGCGACCGGGTGGGTGAGGCGGGCGCTGATCGCGCACAGCTCGGTGAAGGGGGTGTCGGGGGTCGCGGTGGCGCAGTCGCAGTCGGCCTCGTCGCCGCGCAGGTCGGTGTCCATGACGGCGGAGGCGGTCAGCACGCGGGAGCGGTCGACGTCCTTGATGAAGGAGGCGACGTAGTCGTCGGCCGGGCGGACGAGGATGTCCTCTGCGGTGCCGTTCTGCACGATGCGGCCGTCGCGCATGACGGCGATGCGGTCGCCGAGGCGCATGGCCTCGTTAAGGTCGTGGGTGATGAAGACGATCGTCTTCTTCAGGGTCTGCTGGAGGGTGAGGAGCTGGTCCTGCATGTCGCGGCGGATCAGCGGGTCCAGCGCGCTGAAGGACTCGTCCATCAGGAGCAGGTCGGCGTCGGTGGCCAGGGCGCGGGCGAGTCCCACGCGCTGCTGCATGCCGCCGGACAGTTCGTCGGGCCAGGACTTCTCCCAGCCCGCCAGACCGCACAGCCGCAGGGCCTCGGTGGCGCGCTGCTCGCGCTCGGCGCGGGGCACCCCCTGCACGGCGAGGCCGTAGCCGGCGTTGTCGAGGACGCTGCGGTGCGGGAAGAGCGCGAAGTGCTGGAAGACCATGCTGATCTTCCTGGCGCGGACCTCGCGCAGTTCACGGCTCCCGAGCGCGGTCAGGTCGTCGCCGTCGAAGAGGACGCGTCCCGCGGTGGGCTCCAGCAGTCCGTTGAGCATGCGCAGCAGGGTGGACTTGCCGGAGCCGGACAGGCCCATGACGACGAAGATCTGGCCGGGGTCCACGGTGAAGGAGGCGTCGATGACGGCGGCCGTGGTGCCGTCGGCCCGCAGCTCCTCCCGGTCTGCGCCGCGGCGGAGCCGTTCGACCGCCTCGTCCTGTCGTCTGCCGAACACCTTGTACAGATGATCGGCTTCTAGCCTGGAGGACACACATACCTTCTCGGATCGGGGGCAAGGACGGAAGGGGCGCCGGGCCGGGGTGGCCGGTGAACGTCGTTCACAGTTGAAAGTGCAACCGGCACCGCTCCGGGGCGGCGCCTGCCCTGGAATCCCGGGGGCAAACGCAGCAGTGGGCCAGTTCACAGGCCCTTCACACCTGCGACCCGAGTGAACACCGGCGGGTCGGTGTCGGACCGGTGCGGCATGATGCGTGGCGTGACCGGACGACTGATGCTCCTCGACACCGCCTCGCTCTACTTCCGCGCCTACTTCGGCGTGCCGGACTCCGTGAAGGCCCCGGACGGCACGCCGGTGAACGCCGTACGCGGACTGCTGGACTTCATCGACCGCCTGGTCAAGGACCACCGGCCCGACGAGCTGGTCGCCTGCATGGACGCCGACTGGCGGCCGCAGTGGCGGGTCGACCTCATCCCCTCCTACAAGGCGCACCGGGTCGCCAAAAAGCACGAGGCCGGCCCCGACGAGGAAGAGGTGCCGGACACCCTCTCGCCGCAGGTCCCGGTGATCGAGGCGGTCCTGGACGCGCTCGGCATCGCGCGCGTGGGCGTGGCGGGCTACGAGGCGGACGACGTGATCGGCACCTTCACGGCCCGCGCGAAGGGCCCGGTCGACATCGTCACCGGCGACCGCGACCTGTACCAGCTGGTGGACGACGCGCGCGGGGTGCGGGTGCTGTATCCGCTGAAGGGTGTGGGCACGCTCCAGACGACGGACGAGGCGTGGCTGCGCGAGAAGTATGGCGTCGACGGGCGGGGGTACGCGGATCTGGCGCTGCTGCGCGGCGACCCGAGCGACGGCCTGCCCGGTGTGCCCGGCATCGGTGAGAAGACGGCGGCCAAGCTGCTGGCCGAGTTCGGCGACCTGGCCGGGATCCTGGCGGCCGTCGACGACCCGAAGGCGAAGCTCACGCCCTCGCAGCGCAAGCGGCTCGACGAGGCCCGGCCGTACCTCGCCGTCGCCCCGACGGTCGTCAAGGTCGCCGACGACGTGCCGCTGCCGGAGGTGTCGACAGAGCTTCCCCGTACGCCGCGGGAACCGCAGACGGTGGAGGCGCTGGCGGAGCGCTGGGGGCTCGGCGGGTCGCTGCAGCGGCTGCTGACGACACTCGGCGCGTGAGCATCGGCCCCGCGAGTCTGCTCGCGACTGAGGCGCCAGAGGGGGACGGGGTGCTAACTTAGGTAAACCTAACCAACGAGGGCTTGGGAGGCCGTCATGGCAGAACGTCCGGCACGGAAGCCGCGGAAGGCCCATTCCGCGCAGGTCGTCCGCACCGAACGGCTCACCCCGCACATGCAGCGTGTCGTTCTCGGCGGAGAGGGACTGGCGGAGTTCACCGCCGACACCTGCACCGACCACTATGTGAAGCTGCTGTTCGGGCCCGAGGGCGTGAGGTACCCCGAACCCTTCGACCTGGAGCGGATCCGCGAGGAGTTCCCCCGCGAGCAGTGGCCGGTGACGCGGACGTACACCGTGCGCCACTGGGACACCGAGCACCGCGAGCTGACCCTGGACTTCGTCCTGCACGGCGACGAGGGCCTCGCCGGCCCCTGGGCGGCCCGCGTCCAGCCGGGCGAGACCGTCCGTTTCATGGGCCCCGGCGGCGCCTACGCCCCCGACCCGGCCGCCGACTGGCATCTGCTGGCCGGTGACGAGAGCGCGCTTCCCGCGATCGCGGCGGCGCTGGAGTCGCTGCCCGCCGGTGCCGTGGCCCACGCCTTCGTCGAGGTCTCGGGCCCCGAGGAGGAGCAGAAGATCGACTCCGATGTGGAGGTCGTCTGGCTGCACCGCGGCGGGCGTCCGGTCGGCGAGCGGCTCGTGGAGGCCGTCCGCGCGCTGGAGTTCCCCGAGGGCCGGCTGCACGCGTTCGTGCACGGCGAGGCCGCCTTCGTGAAGGAGCTGCGCAAGCTGCTGCGGGTCGGCCTGCAGGTCCCCCGCGAGGACCTGTCGGTCTCCGGGTACTGGCGGCTCGGCCACGACGAGGACGGCTGGCAGGCCGCCAAGCGGGAGTGGAACGCCCGCGTGGAGGCCGAGCAGGAGGCCACGGCACCGGCCGCCTGAGGACCGTGGACAGCGGCCCGCCCCGTGGAGCGGGCCGCCTCTTGACGCCGTACGACCCGCAGGCCCTGGTCGAGCTGATCCAACAGCTCTGGCGGGGCCTTTCTCCTTCGGTGAACCCGGCCGACAGCTTCCCCCGCGTCACGGACACCCGACCCCGCCGCCAACAAGCGATGTATCGCGACAGTGGCCGGTCGGCGCGGACGTGAGGACTTGGGTCCGGCGCGGACACGCCCGCGTGACGCGGTGGAAACAGCCGCTCCCTAATTTCTGTCGCCCGACAGGAATTAAGCAGGGGCACGCGCCCAAGGCAGCCGAAGGCAGGTTCCGCCGTGACCACCACGACCCTCTCCGACGTACGCCCCGACCCGCCGCACTCCCCCGGACCCGACGACGGGACCCTCGAAACGTTCGGCTACCGCCAGGAGTTGCACCGCAGCCTGGGCCGGTACGCCTCGTTCGCCGCCGGCTTCTCCTTCATCTCCGTCCTCACGACCGTCTTCCAGTTCTTCGCCTTCGGGTACGCCTTCGGTGGCCCGGTCTTCTTCTGGGCCTGGCCGGCGGTGCTGGCCGGGCAACTGCTGGTCGCCGCGTGCTTCGCGGAACTGGCGGCGCGCTACCCGATCTCGGGCGCGATCTACCAGTGGTCGTCCCGGCTGTCGACACCGTCCTTCGGCTGGTTCGCCGGCTGGATCATGGTGATCGGCCAGGTCGTCGTGGTCGCGGCGGCCGCGCTGGCGCTCCAGATGGTGCTGCCGGCGATCTGGTCGGGCTTCCAGCTGATCGGCACCGACCCGGCACCCACCTCCCCCGACGGCGCGGCCAACGCGGCGCTGCTCGGCGTGATCCTGCTGGCGCTCACCACATTGGTGAACGTCCTCGACAACCGGGTGATGTCCCTCGTCAACCGGGTCGGTGTGACCGCCGAGATCATCGGCGCGGTACTCATCGTCGTCCTGCTGCTCACCCACTCCGAGCGGTCCCCGAGCATCACCTTCCACACCGAAGGAGCCGCGCAGGAAGGCCTGTTGGGGGCGCTGCTGGTGGGGTCGTTCGCCGCCGCCTACGTGATGATCGGCTTCGACAGCGCCGGTGAGATGAGCGAGGAGACGCACCATCCGCGCCGTACGGCGCCCCGTACGATCCTGACCGCGCTCGGCGCGGCGGGCCTGCTCGGCGGGCTGATCGTGCTGGGCGGCCTGCTCGCCGCACCCAGCCTCACCGACGGCCGCCTGGGCGTGGACGGGCTCAGCTACGTCCTCACCAGCAGCCTCGGGGACGGCGTCGGCAAGGCGCTGCTCGCGGACGTCGTGGTGGCGATCACCGTGGCCACCCTCGCCATCCAGACGGCGGCCTGCCGGATGCTGTTCTCCATGGCCCGCGACGGACAGCTGCCGTTCTCCGCCCGCCTCGCCCGCGTCAACCCGCGCACCGGCATGCCGAGCGCCCCGGCCGTGGTCGTCTGCGTGCTGGCGGCGGCACTGCTCCTGCTGAACTTCGCCTCCCCGGAGGCGTTCCTCGCCATCGGCACCACCTGCATCGTGATGCTGTACCTGGCCTACGCCATGGTCACCGGCCCGCTGCTGGTCCGCCGGCTGCGCGGACAGTTCTCGTCGGCCGGCACGGACGAGACCGGCGCTCCCCTGTTCTCGCTGGGCCGCTGGGGCATCCCCGTGAACGCCCTCGCCCTCCTCTACGGCCTCTTCATGACCGTCAACCTGGCCTGGCCCCGAGCGGCGGTGTACGACCCGGCGGGCGGGCACTGGTACTTCCAGTGGTTCACGGTGCTGTTCCTCGCCGTCACGGTCGCGGCGGGCCTCGCCTACCGGGCGTTCCGAGGCCGGACGACGGCCCCGGAGGCCGTGCCCGAAGCGGAGCCGGAGCCGGTGGCCGGCTGAACCGCCTTGCCGCGCGCGGTGCGGGCCGGTGCCCGAGCCGGCGCCGGCCCCACACACCGGCCCGCCCGGTCAGTCGCCCCGCACCCGTGCGTGCAGGTGCATGTCGTGCCAGCCGTCCTGGTGGAGGCCGGAGCTGCGCTTGGTGCCTTCCAGGGTGAAGCCGGTTTTCGCGGCCACACGGCAGGAGGCATCGTTGGCCGTGGCGTGCAGGAGTTCCAGGCGGTGGAAGCCGATGTCGTCCAGGGCCCAGCGGGACAGGGCTGCCGTGGCGCGGGCGGCGACGCCCCGGCCGCGGGCGGCCGGTGTGGTCCAGTAGGCGACCTCGGCCACGCCGTCGTCCAGCTCGATGCCTCGCAGCGCCACCCGTCCGCGCAGGCAGTCGGTGTCCTCGTCGACGACAGCCCACTGGACGGCCCGCTCCTCGGCCCAGGCGGTCACCCACTCCTCGATCCAGCCGGTGACCTCCTCGATCGAGTCGGCGGCCCGCACGTGCCACCGGTGCATCAGCGGGTCCTGGAAGGCCGCGTGCACGGCGGGCGCGTCCGTGCCCCGCCAGGGCCGCAGGACCAGGCCGTCGCCGGTGGGGATCACCGGCTGGGGTGACGTGGCGAGTGTGCCGGCGGGCAGGACGGGATCGGTCAGAAAGGGCATGACCGGCATCCTTCCCACCCGGCCGGAGCGTGCCAACCGGATTTTCCGGCGCCGTAGGCTGGGTCCCGATGAGACGCCGCACCCCTCCCCCGCCCTCCCCCCTGTCGCAGCGCGAGGGGGTCGATCCGGTCCGGGTACGGCTGCCGGGCGAGGGCCACTGGGCGACCGTGGGCGAGCACCTGGCCGCGCGGTACGGGGCGGCGCGGGCCGAGGCCGTGGACGCGATGTTCGCGGCGGGGCGCGTCGTCGGGGCCGACGGGCGGGCGGTGCCCGCGGACGCGGCGTACGTGCCGGGGATGTTCGTGTGGTTCCACCGGGACCTGCCCGCCGAGGAGCCGGTGCCCTTCCCGCTGGAGATCGTGTACCGCGACGAACACATCGTCGTCGCCGACAAGCCGCACTTCCTCGCGACCACCCCACGCGGCAGCCATGTCACCGAGACCGCGCTGGCCCGGCTGCGGCGGGAACTGGGCCTGCCCGCGCTGGGCGCCGCCCACCGCCTCGACCGGCTCACCGCAGGACTCGTGCTGTTCACCGTGCGCCCCGAGGAACGCGGCGCCTACCAGACCCTGTTCCGCGACCGTCTGGTCCACAAGGTGTACGAGGCGGTCGCGCCGTACGATCCGGGGCTCGCTCTTCCGGTGACCGTGCGCAGCCGGATCGTGAAGGAGCGCGGGTCCCTGACGGCGCGTGAGGTGCCGGGCGAGCCGAACGCGGTCAGCCGGGTCGAGCCGGCCGGACACCTGGCGGACGGGCTCGCCCGCTACCGGCTGACTCCGCGGACCGGGCAGACCCATCAGCTGCGGGTGCACATGGCCGCGCTGGGCGTGCCCATCCTCGGCGACCCGCTCTACCCCGAGGTGACCGCCCCCGGACCGGCCGGTGACTTCCGGCGCCCGCTGCAACTGCTGGCGCGGGAGCTGGAGTTCACCGATCCGGTCACGGGGGCCGAGCACCGGCTGCGGAGCGGGCGGACGCTGGCCGCCTGGTCGTCGTACGACACCTGGGGCGGCGGGCGGGGCGTCGGTCAGTAGCCGCGCCACCAGGCCAGGAAACGGCGCCAGGCGTTCGGCCGGCGGGCGGATTGCGGTGCGGGGGCCGGTGCGGGCGCGGGCGCGGGCGCGGGCCGCGGGACCGTCGCCGCGGGCCGGGGTTCGCCGGGCGCCGGCAGACGGGCGGCCAGGGGCGGAGCGGCCGGGGCCGCGGCGGGCACCGGCGTGATGTCGAGGGTCACCGGCATGACCGGGCGCGGCGGCGGGACCGCCCCGTGGGTCGGCCGGACCATGATGTCCTGCTCGGGCTTCGGCTCGAAGCGGACCGGTAGCTCCACGAGGTGCCGCGAGGCGATCGAGGTGGTCCAGCGCAGGTCCTCCTCGGCGCAGGCGAGCTGCACGTCCGGCAGCCGCGTCAGCAGGGCGTCGACGCCCACGTCGGCGATGGCGCGGCCGATGTCCTGACCGGGGCACTCGTGCGGACCGCCGCCGAAGGCCAGGTGGGCACGGTTGCCCTGCATGTTGGCGGCCAGGTCGGGGCGGACCCTTGGGTCCACGTTGCCCGGCGCGGGCGCGAACAGGAGGCCGTCGCCCCGGCGGATGCGCTGACCGCCCAGCTCCGTGTCCTGCTTGGCGAAGTAGGCGAAGACGGTGCTGAACGGCGGCTCGTCCCACAGGGACTGCTCGACCGCCTCCGGCACCGTCATCTGGCCGCCGTTGAGCTGGGCGAGGAAGCGCGGGTCGGTGAGGACCATGCGCAGGGCGTTGGAGAGCAGGTTGACCGTGGCTTCGTAGGCGGCGAAGAGGACCAGGCGCAGATGCTCGCGGACCTCGTCGTCGGTCAGCCCGGCCGGGTCCCTGATGAGATGGCTGGTGAAGTCGTCCTGGGGGTCGGCGCGGCGGTGGGCGGTGAGCCGGCTCAGCGCCTCCATGACGTAGGTGTGGCTGGCGATCGCGGTCTCGGTGCCCTTGAGCGCGTCCCGGGCGGCCTGAACCATCCGGTCGTCGTACTCCTCGGGCATCCCGATGACGTGGCACATCACGGCCATCGGGAGGTGCTCGGCGAACTGGCCCACCAGCTCGGCCCTGCCGCGCCCGCAGAAGCGGTTGACCAGGCGCTGCGTGGACCGGTAGATGTACCGGCGCAGGCTGCGGTCGTCGATGGTCGCCATGGCCGCGGTGACCGCGCCGCGCAGCCGCTTGTGCTCGTCGCCCTCGGCGTGGGAGCAGATGGGCTGCCACGCGATGTGCGGCATGAGGGGGTGGTCGGGCTTGACCGCGCCCTCCAGCAGCGGCGTCCAGATACGGCTGTCGCGGCTGTACTGGGAGGCCGTGCGCACCAGGTGCATGTTCTCGGCGTGGCCGAGGACCACCCACATCGGTACGTCGTCGTGGAGCAGCACCGGCGCCACCGGGCCGTGCTGTTCGCGCAGTTGCTCGTAGAGCTCGTCCAGGTTCTCCGCGCCGGGCCCGTAGAGCCGGTGCAGTCCGCCGGGGCCACGGCCGTGCGCGGGGCAGCCGGGCGGCGGGTCGAGGGCGAGGTCGTGCGGACCGGTGGTCATGGGGTGGTCAGGCGTCACTGGGTCGCTCCGAAAGGGTCCGGGAAGATCCGGGAGGGTCCGGGAGTCCGGAAAAGGTCGGTGGCTGGCTCTTATAAA
>NZ_JARGEF010000510.1:0-1226 GCF_033794725.1 Streptomyces sp. ID05-39B
GTGGGGGTGTCGCTTTCGCGGAGGTGGATGCGGGTGGGGGAGGACGCCAGCTCTAGGCAGTCGTTGCCCTCGCCGCCGCCGGAGAAGGACGACTTCTGCCACTTGAGGCGGGTGGACATGGCTGCTCCTCACAATTCCCTGATGAGTCCGTTGATGAGGTCGCGTGACTGACCGGCGTCCAGTGACGCTCGCTTCACCCTACGGAACAGCTCCCGGAAGTGCTCCAGTTGGGCCGCGGAGTCGATGAAGGCGGTGCCGTGTGGGGCGTCACGTACGACGGTGTCCAGCTGGGGTACCACGCCGCCTACGTGCACCATGGCGCTTCCGGCGCCCGCGAAGTCGTCCAGACCGAACGGCACGACGCGCACCGCGATGTGCTCAGCTTCGGACGCCTCTAGGATGCGGGTCAGTTGGATCCGGGATGCAGCCCGGCCGGCCACCCTGATGCGCAGAGCCGCTTCGTGGATCACCGTCTCGTAGGGGATGGGGTCGGCACCCTCGATGACGACCTTTCGTCTCATCCGGTGACTGACCCTGTGCTCTACCTCGCTCTCCGGGAACTGCGGGTTCATGTAAGCGAAAAGAGCGCGCGCATAGGCCTCTGTCTGGAGAAGGCCGGGCACGTGGATGACTGCCACGTCGTGGCGGAACGTCGCATGGTGATCCAGCTCGGAGAGGTCGAGATAGGCGGCGGGAAGGATGCGCCGGTACTCCTCCCACCAGCCGCGTGTCCGGTCCGTGGCCATCGCGACCAGTGCGTCGATCAACTCCGAATCGGAGCAGGCGTAGTTGGCAGCAAGGCGGCGCACGCGCTCCTCGCTGACACCCGCGACGCCGGACTCGATCTGACTCACCTGAACCGAGCTGACGCCCAATAGGGCAGCAGCTTCGGTGGCCTTCAGTCCGGCGCTGTCCCGGAGCCTGCGGAGTTCGGCACCCAGGCGCGCCTGTCGTGCTGTGGGGTGCCGTCGCGTCGCCATGCCAGCTCCTCAACCTGCTGTGCGGTATGCCCCGTTCGGGTGTCAGATTACGCGAACGGCTTGCGTGGTCATAACTTTCAGACCTACCGTCAGTGATGTCTTGAACACCCCGCGGAAGCGCACCGCACCGTCCTGCCATGGCGGTCGCGGCAATGCCACCGCGCGCTCACTCACCCTCCCGCCATCCGGAGCTGACGCATGCCTGAAACCACCCCCGCCCCCTCCTGGGAGTACTCCCTCTCCCTC
>NZ_JARGEF010000511.1:0-1200 GCF_033794725.1 Streptomyces sp. ID05-39B
TCCCCGAAGGGACCCCCACCCTCCCCGCCCTGCGCGAAGCGGCCGCCGGCTGCGAGGGCTGCCCGCTGCACAGGAACGCCACCGAGACGGTGTTCGGCGCGGGCAAGGCCACCGCCAGGGTCATGCTCGTCGGGGAGCAGCCCGGTGACCAGGAGGACCGCCAGGGCAAACCCTTCGTGGGCCCGGCCGGCCGCCTGCTGGACAGGGCGTTGGAGGAGGCCGGCCTCGACCCCGCCGACGCCTACGTCACCAACGCGGTCAAGCATTTCAAGTTCACCCAGGCGGAACCCCGTAAGCGCAGGATCCACAAGGCCCCCACTCTCCGTGAGATGACCGCCTGTGCCCCTTGGCTGGCAGCCGAGCTGACCGTCGTCGAGCCGGAGCTGATCGTGGTCCTGGGCGCCACCGCGGGCAAGGCCCTGCTCGGCTCCTCGTTCAAGGTCACCGAGGTACGGGGAACGGTCCTGGAGAGGGAGATCCACGGCCATCCCGAACGCCTGGTCCCCACGGTCCACCCGTCCTCGGTACTCCGCTCCGACGACCGCGAAACCGCGTACCGGGGCCTGGTGGGAGACCTGGAAGTGGCGGCCCGGGTCCTGTCGTAGGGGTGGCGAGCAACTAGCATCCCCAGGTGGCTCTCACCTTCACCCTCGACCCCGCCGTCACCCCCGGCCTGCGTGACGGCGTCCTGGACCTCTGGACGGACGTCTCCAACGCGGGCGGAGCGGTGGGTTTCGTGCCGCCGGTGAGCCGCGAGGACGTCCGCCCGGAACTGGTCCGCCACCTGGTGCAGATGGCCGAGGGCCGCACGCACCTCCTCATCGGCCGGGACGAGACCGGCGAAGTCGTAGCAACCGCGTTCCTCACTTTCAACACCCACCGTCTGATGACCCACTGGCTGTGGCTCTACACGGTGATGGTGCACCCCCGCCACCAGGGCAAGGGCTACGGCCGCGACCTGCTCACCGCCGCCGCGGACGCGGCCCGCACCTTCGACGGCATAGACGCGATACGCCTCACCTGCCGAGGCGGCCAGGGTCTGGAACGCTTCTACGCGTCCTGCGGGTACAAGGAGGTCGGCCGCGTACCGGACGCGATCAGGGTGGCCCCGGGCGACGACCGCGACGACGTCACGATGCTGCTGCCGCTGACCTGAGGCCTCGGCCCCCGCCCCGCCTCCAAACAAAACGACCCCCCCCG
>NZ_JARGEF010000512.1:0-1186 GCF_033794725.1 Streptomyces sp. ID05-39B
ACCTCCCCCCTGGCACTCACCCTCCTCCTGCTCCTCATGGTGCTGCTGCAGTCCCCGTTGCGCCGGGCCCTCGCCGCCCCGGTGATGCAGACGTGGACGACGGTGTTCGTGGCGGTGATGGTCCAGGCGCTGCCCTTCCTCGTCCTGGGCGTCCTGCTGTCGGCGGCGATCGCCGTGTACGTCCCCCCGTCCTTCTTCGCCCGCGCCCTGCCCCGCCGCCCCGCGCTGGCGGTCCCGGTGGCCGGGCTGGCGGGCGCGGTCCTGCCGGGCTGCGAGTGCGCGTCGGTACCGGTCGCGGGGGCGCTGGTGCGCCGAGGTGTGACTCCCGCGGCGGCGCTCGCGTTCCTGCTCTCCGCCCCGGCGATCAATCCGATCGTGCTGACGGCGACGGCGGTGGCGTTCCCGCGCAACCCGGAGATGGTCCTGGCCCGTTTCGTGGCGAGTCTGCTGGTGGCGTGTGCGATGGGCTGGCTGTGGCACCGTCTGGGCCGCACGGACTGGATGCGTCCACCGGCTCACGGCCGGCACGAGGGCCAGAGCAGGGGCGAGGCGTTCTGGGACGCGACCCGGCACGACGTGATGCACGCGGGCGGTTTCCTGGTGGTGGGCGCGATGGCGGCGGCGACGCTGAAGGCGGTGGCCCCGGAGCACTGGCTGCGCGCGGCGGCCGACCATCCCGTGGTGGCGGTGCTGTCGCTGGCGGTGCTGGCGGTGGTCCTGTCGATCTGTTCGGAGGCGGACGCGTTCGTGGCGGCGTCGCTGACCCAGTTCTCGCTGACGGCCCGGCTGGCGTTCCTGGTCGTCGGCCCGATGATCGACCTGAAGCTGTTCGCGATGCAGGCGGGTACGTTCGGCCGCGGCTTCGCCTTCCGCTTCGCGCCCGCCACCTTCGTGCTGGCGATCGGCGGGGCGGTCCTGACCGGGGCGGTGCTCCTGTGAACCGCCAGGCCCAGTCAGCGGTGCTGTTCCTCCTCGGCGCGAGCCTGCTGCACGCGGGCACGACCGGGCTCTACCTGCGTTACGTGAAGGCGGGTCTGCAACCCCTGCTCCTGGCGGCGGGCGGGATGCTGATCGCGACGGCACTGGCGACGGCCCTGTACGAATGGCGCGCGACGATCCCCAAGAAGCCCAGGCCGGCACCCTGCGACCCGACCGCACCCCTTCACCCGACGGCGCCCCCCACCCC
>NZ_JARGEF010000513.1:0-1161 GCF_033794725.1 Streptomyces sp. ID05-39B
TCGGGCTGTGCGGGCAGCCGCACAGTGGTCAGCGAGGGCACGGCGTCGATGCTGAAGGGCAGGTCGTCGAAACCGGCTACCGAAACATCGTCCGGAATGCGCAGCCCGGACTCCCGCAGAGCCGCGCAAGCCCCCAGCGCGACGGAGTCGTTCGCGGCGACCACGCCGGTCAGCGCCGGATCCCGCCGCAGCAGCTCCAGCGTGGCCTCGTACCCCGCCCGCCGGTCGTACCTCCCGTGGACGGTCCAGCGGGGGTCCTCCTCGATCCCGGCGGCGGCCAGCGCCGCGCGGTGGCCCTCCAGCCGGTGCCGGGTGGTGGTGCGTTCCTCGGGTCCGGCGATGTACCCGAGCCGCCGGTGCCCGAGCCCGATGAGGTGCTCGGTCAGTTCGCGCCCGCCGCCGCGGTTGTCGAAGGTGAGGGCGATCGCCCCGGTGTCGGGCGCGGGCGGCCGCCCGCACAGCACGACGCGGGTGCCGGCGTCCGCCAGCCGCCGCAGCTTCGCCGCGACGGCGGTGGCGTGAGCCTGGTCCTCCATGGCCCCGCCGGTGAGCACGACGGCCGCGGCCCGCTGCCGCTGGAGCAGGGTGAGATAGGTCAGCTCGCGCTCGGGGGAGCCCCCGGTGTTGCAGACCACCGCAAGCCGCTCACCGCCGGCGCGCCCGCCCGGCCCGCCGATCTCGGCCTGGATCGCGCTCGCCATGATCCCGAAGAAGGGGTCGGCGATGTCGTTGACCAGGATGCCCACCAGGTCGGAGGTGGCCGCGGCCAGGGCGCTGGCAGGACCGTTGAGCACGTAGTCCAGCTCGTCCACGGCCCGCAGCACCCGTTCGCGGGTCGACGTTGCCACGGGGTAGTTCCCGTTCAGTACGCGCGACACCGTCGCGGGCGAGACCTGCGCGCGGGCCGCCACGTCCGCCAGGGTCACCGTCATCTCGTCGTCCTCCGGTCACGCATCTCGTCGTACGTCGTCGTACGCCCTGGTAGACAGCAGGTTCTTCTGCCTGGTTCCGGGCGTGTCGAGCAGACCTTACGGCCCCGCACCCGACTTGTTCGCCCCCTCGAACAACTCGGGATGGACACGGTCTTGTCCGGACCACCGGTCAGAGGCTAGCTTCTCCCTGTATAGAAAGCGCTTGCTGTGACGCTGATCAGTGCCGAGG
>NZ_JARGEF010000514.1:0-1138 GCF_033794725.1 Streptomyces sp. ID05-39B
CGCCCCCCGTATCCCCCTCGGCGACGAGGACGAGGACGACGACCTCCCACAGAACCCCCGCAGCGCCGCCCTGGCCTCCCGTCTCGGTGCCGAGGTCGCCCGCGAGGAGGCCGGGGCCGTCCCCGCGGGGTCGGGCGGGCAGCCGACCGGCCAGGGACCCGACGCGGCGCTGTGGGACGACCGGGCGCTCCCCCTGCTCCCGTTGCAGCCCCCGCGCAGCGACCGCGAACTCCTGGCCGACCACGTCACGGCGATGGTCTGCTGCGCGGCGATGGACACCGTGGGCGCCACCC
Source organism: Streptomyces sp. ID05-39B (assembly GCF_033794725.1). Taxonomy (NCBI): domain Bacteria; kingdom Bacillati; phylum Actinomycetota; class Actinomycetes; order Kitasatosporales; family Streptomycetaceae; genus Streptomyces; species Streptomyces sp. ID05-39B. Next base: position 294 of record NZ_JARGEF010000514.1, read on the forward strand.
CGGGCCTGGACTGGCTGGACGGCCCGACCCTCCTGGTCGACGGCGAGCGAGTGACCGACCTGACGCCCCGCGTGCTCAGCCTGGTCGAGGACGGTGACGTGGTGCCCCTGCGCACGTGGCTGGTGGAAGTGGGCATACGCCCGGAGAAGCCGGTCCGCCTCGGCTGAGGAGGCACACCGGCGGCGGAGCATCGCCCCCGCCGCGCACTCGCCCAGCCCGCATCCCGTTCCGCCGCCGACCCGCCGGAGCGCTTAGTTCCACTTTCAGCCAATTCACAACGAAGTGTGACTGTCTGCGCGCGTTATGTGATGTGCTGGGACCGATCCCGCCCATGGCAAGCGCTGGCGACATAGGACAAGCACACGAGCTGCCGTATCGCAGCAGGCCACGGGCGCGACACCAGCGACCAGCTCACCCAGCTACCAGCACATCAGCACATCAGAACACCCGGACGCAGAGGGCCGCGGGCGCGTGCCGTGCCAGGCCGGGGACGCGCAGCCGCACCACACGCACCGGCAACACGGGGGTCAGAGGGAGGGAAGCACCATGGGACACAAGCACATCCGGCGATGGGATTCGGGAGCGCTGGCGCACGCCGTGACGGATCCCTTCGGCCAGGGGCCCCTCCCGTGGCTGCGCGGCAGCGAGACCTACTTCGACGACACCGGCCAGGTCGTCCCCTGGTACGTCGACCCGGCCCCCGCCGCCGGCCCGGACCCGGGCCGGCGGCGGGGGCCGGGTCGACGTACCAGGGGACGACCTTGCCATGTCTCTTATACCAATCTCCAAGCCAACAACACAGGCGGTAAGCACACATTACGACTTTTGCTTGAAAAAAAAAAAAT
>NZ_JARGEF010000515.1:0-1135 GCF_033794725.1 Streptomyces sp. ID05-39B
CTAGTGTCCTGAGTCGATAGTTCGCTTGCGGTTATAGGGTGGGGCGGTGCCTGGTCCGAAGCCGTTGCCGCTGGAGTTGTCCGATCACGAACGCCGGGTCCTGCGGGGCTGGTTGCGCAAGCAGACCGCGTCGCAGGCGCTGGTGCTGCGGTCGAGGATCGTGCTGGCGTGTGCGGAGGGGCTGTCGAACGCGCGGGTCGCGGATGATCTGGGTGTCTCGCGGGAGACGGTGCGTAAGTGGCGGTCCCGGTTTGCCGCGGACCGGCTGGAGGGCCTGGTGGACCGGCCGCGCTCGGGGGCGCCGCGGAGGATCACGGACGAGCAGGTCGAAGCCCTGGTCGCCAGGACTCTCGGCCAGACGCCGCCGACCGGTGATTCGCACTGGTCGACGCGTTCGATGGCCGAGGCGGAGGGCATGTCGCAGTCGGCTGTCTCGCGGATCTGGCGGGCGTTCGGCCTCAAGCCCCACATCGTGGAGACGTGGAAGCTGTCGACCGACCCACAGTTCGTGACCAAGGTCCGCGACGTGGTGGGCATTTACCTGTCCCCGCCGGAGAACGCCCTGGTCCTGGCCGTGGACGAAAAGTCGCAGATACAGGCACTGGACCGAACCCAACCGGTGCTGCCGATGGCGCCGACCACGCCGGCGAAGATGACCCACGACTACGTCCGGCACGGCACGACCAGCCTGTTCGCCGCCCTGGACATAGCCTCCGGATCGGTCATCGCCCAGCACTACCGCCGCCACCGCCACCAGGAGTTCCTCCGATTCCTGAAGGTCATCGACGCAGCCGTCCCCAAGCACCTCGAACTCCACCTGGTCCTGGACAACTACGCCACCCACAAGACCGAACCGGTCAAGAAGTGGCTGCTTCGACACCCCCGCTTCCACCTGCACTTCACCCCCACCTCCGCGTCCTGGCTCAACCTCGTCGAGCGCTGGTTCGCCGAGCTGACCAGCCGCAAACTCCGCCGCTCAGCCCACCGCAGCGTCGTCGAACTCGAACGGGACATCCGCCGCTGGATCAACGAGTGGAACAAGAACCCCAAGCCGTTCGTCTGGACGAAGACCGCAGACGACATCCTCGACACCCTCGCCGCATACTGCACACGAATTAACGACTCAGGACACTAG
>NZ_JARGEF010000516.1:0-1131 GCF_033794725.1 Streptomyces sp. ID05-39B
CATCGCGAGCAGGGCGAGGGCGAGGACGGCGACGAGACCGGCCCAGAAGGCCAGCCCCGACTGCTGCCGTGGCTCCTGCGCCTGCACCGTCCGGGGCTGGCCTTCTGGGCCGGTCTCGTCGCCGTCCTCGCCCTCGCCCTGCTCGCGATGTGGGGCCCGCTCGGTGCCGCGGCCGCCGACGGCTGGCGGCAGTTCCGCGCCTGCGGCGACAGCGGGCCGTGCGGTTACGACCAGGACGCGATCATCCGGTACCGGGACGTCTACACGTACACGACGTTCGCCGTGATCGGGCTGCCCTTCCTGGTCGCCGCCTGGGCGGGCGCCGCCCTGGTCGGCCGCGAGCTGGAGAACGGCACCGCCCACCTCGCCTGGACGACGGGCCTCTCACCGACCCGCTGGCTGGCCGCCAAGCTGGCCGCCCCCGCGGCCCTGATCACCGCCTGCACCGGACTGCTGGTGCTGCTGCATCACCTGGCCTGGTCGGCGAACCGGCACCACATCGACACCTCCAAGTCCTGGGCCGACTCCCCCACCCTGCACGCCAACGGCCCCACCACGGTCGCCCTCGCGCTGGCCGGCCTCGCCGCCGGGGTCCTCGCGGGCCTGCTGTGGCGCCGTACGCTGCCCGCGCTGCTCGCCGGACTGGGCTTCACCGTCGTCCTGCGGTTCGCGACCGACCTGGCCATGCCGCATCTGTGGCCGTCCGTCACGCGCGTCACCGGCCTCGACACCGGCTACGTCATGGAGGGTGTCGAGGTCGACTCCGGCCTGGTCACCGCCGACGGCGCACACATCGCCGACCCCGGCTGCGGTCCGTCGTTCGTCGACGGCTGCGCCGAGGTGTACGGCAAGCTCGACGCCACCGGTTTCTACAGGGAGTTCCACCCCGAGTCGCACTACTGGCCTCTCCAGCTGACCACGAGCGCCCTCCTCCTGGCCGTCGCCGCCACGGCCGTGACGGCGTCCTTCCGTCTGCTGCGCCACCGCACAGCCTGACGCACCCGACGGCTCCAGCACCCGGCTCCACCACGCGGGCCCCGTACGTCCCTCCACGGGGGAGAGACGTACGGGGCCGAAGCCGTACGGAGGCCAGCAAGCCGTACGGGAACCAGCCGACCCCGACCCCCCACC
>NZ_JARGEF010000517.1:0-1117 GCF_033794725.1 Streptomyces sp. ID05-39B
GTTGTGTTTTTTTTTTATTTTACGGTGCACCCCGTTATTTCACTTCTGAGTTTGTGGGGAAGGGGCGAATGTTATAAAGGGAAGGGGGCGGGTTGGTCGCCTGGCACAAGATGGGCGAGGGCTGGTCCTGGGTGCAGCGGGACTCGCAGATGGACAACGAGGAGAAGGCCCGCGAGGGCTGGGAGCAGGTCAAGCGGGACCTCGCCGCCCAGACGTACCAGCTGTATGTGCTGGACGAGTTCGCCTACCCCATGCACTGGGGGTGGATCGACACCGACGAGGTGGTGTCCGTGCTGCGGGAGCGGCCGGGGAACCAGCACGTCGTGATCACCGGCCGGAACGCGCCCGAGAAGCTGGTGGGGTTCGCGGACCTGGTGACCGACATGTCCAAGGTCAAGCACCCCATGGACGTGGGGCAGAAGGGGCAGAGGGGCATCGAGTGGTGATGTCCTCCGTCCCACGGCTGGTCGTCGCCGCGCCCTCCTCGGGCAGCGGCAAGACCACCGTCGCCACGGGGCTGATGGCCGCGCTCGCCGCGCGGGGGCTTGCCGTGTCCCCGCACAAGGTCGGGCCGGACTACATCGATCCCGGGTACCACGCGCTCGCCACCGGGCGGGTGGGGCGCAACCTCGACGCGTACCTGTGCGGTCCCGAGCTGCTCGCTCCGCTGTTCCTGCACGGGGCGCGGGGCTGCGACATCGCCGTCGTCGAGGGCGTGATGGGGCTGTACGACGGGGCGGCGGGGCAGGGTGAACTGGCGTCGACGGCGCAGGTGGCGAAGGTGCTGCGGGCGCCGGTCGTGCTGGTCGTCGACGCGTCGTCGCAGTCGCGGTCGGTGGCGGCGCTGGTGCACGGGTTCGTTTCCTTCGACCCGGAGGTGCGGATCGGGGGCGTGATCCTGAACAAGGTCGCCTCGGACCGGCACGAGGCGCTGCTGCGGGAGGCGTTGGAGTCGGTGGGGGTGCCGGTGCTGGGCGCGCTGCGGCGGGCCGCGCAGGTGGCTACGCCGTCTCGGCATCTGGGGTTGGTGCCGGTGGCCGAGCGGGGGGCGGCGGCGGTGGAGGCGGTGGCGGCGATGGCCGCGCAGGTCTTCGACGGTTGTGATCTGGAAGCGCTG
>NZ_JARGEF010000518.1:0-1113 GCF_033794725.1 Streptomyces sp. ID05-39B
GGCTGGGCCGGGGCGGCTGCCGCGGGCTCCTCCACCGAGACGCCGAAGTCGGTGGCGATGCCGGCCAGACCGTTGGCGTAGCCCTGGCCTACCGCGCGGGCCTTCCAGACACCGTTGCGCAGGTAGATCTCCACGACCACGAGCGCTGTCTCGGCGCCCAGTTGCGGAGGAGTGAACGTGGCAAGGACGCTGTTGTCGTCCGCGCCGCGGATCGTGGCCGTCGGTTCGACGCCCTGGAAGGTCTGGCCCGCCGCGTCCGGGCTCGCGGTGACGACGATCTTCTCGATGCCCGGGGGCAGCGCGGAGGTGTCGACGATGATCGCGTCCGGTGCGCTCCCGCCGCCGGAGCGGTAGGTCACGCCGGGGCCGGCCGGCTGGTTGTAGAAGATGAAGTCGTCGTCGGAGCGCACCTTGCCGTCGGCGGTGAGCAGCAGGCCCGAAACGTCGAGACGCACGGGGGCGGCGACGTCCACCGCCACGCGGGTGACGGGGAGAGGGATGTTCGAGCCGGGGGTCATAGCTGTCATGCCGGGTGAACGAGCGAGGCCGTTTTGCCGTTCCCTTACTTTCGGCATTCGGGTGGGGTGAGGGAGGGGGACGGATTGCCGCCCCCTCGGGGCACCCCCCTCTGGAGGAGCGGTGTCAGTACGGCCAGATCGGGGGGTCGCTGACGAAGTGGCCGCCGAGGTGGGCGTGCGCGATGTTCGCGGGGTCCAGTTCGCCCTGTTCGGCGATGAGCTTCTCGGCCCACGGCTCGGAGTCGTCCTGCGGTGCGTAGCCGAGCGCCCGCGCGCTGGTCAGGTCCCACCACAGCCGGGTGTTCGCGGAGGAGCCGTGGACGACGGTGTGGCCCACGTCCTCGGCGGTCAGGGCCGCGTGGAAGAGGCGGGCGCCGTCGGCGGGGCTCATCCACACCGACAGCATCCGCACGCTGGTGGGCTCGGGGAAGCAGGAGCCGATGCGCACCGACACGCTCTCCAGGCCGTGCTTGTCCCAGTACAACTGGGCGAGATCCTCACCGAAGGCCTTGGACAGGCCGTAGAAGGTGTCCGGGCGGTGCGGGGTCTCGACGGGGATCAGCGGATCCTGGCCCAGCGGGCGGGGGGTGAAGCC
>NZ_JARGEF010000519.1:0-1107 GCF_033794725.1 Streptomyces sp. ID05-39B
CTCCGCCCCCGCTCACCGCGACCGCCGCCGAGCGCTCACGACAACGACCATCCCGCCTCCGAGGACGACCATCCCCACGGCCGCGCCCAGCACCCCGGGCCCGACCCCGGCCCCGGTGGACGCGAGGTTCCCGCCGCCCCCGTTGCCGGAGGGCTGGGGAGCGGCAGCGGAGGCCGAAGCGGAGACGGTCGGCGTCGGAGTAGGTGTCGGCGTGGGCTCGGGTGTCCCGGACACCTTGGCGATCCTGAGGACCAACTCGTCCTGGTTGTTGCCGGGAACCGGGTCGTCAGGGTCGTTGAAGAGGGTCACCGCCTCCGCCCGTACCGTCTTTCCCGCGTTCTCCTTCGAGAACCGCCACTTCATGACGAAGGTGCGGCTCTCTCCCGGGGCGAACCCCGCCTCCCACTCGCAGATCAAGCGGTAGCTCTCGGCCCAGCAGGGCAGTCCGGGCGACTCGTAGGGCCAGAACTCGTCGAACGTCCGCATCACCACGCCCCCGGGCCCCCGCGAGGTCCGGTCGGAGTGGTTGGTGACGACCAGCTTCGTGGTGACCGACTCCCCGGGCTGCACGGACGTCTTCGGCGCGTGCCACTCGACGCCGAAGTCGGCGCCCGTGCGCACCTGGACGGTCGTCGAGTCCGTGTTGTCTGCCGGGGTGGCGTCGGGCTCGTCACCGGTGCTCGCGGTGGCGGTGAGCGGCAGATCGGTGCCCGGCTTCACATGGTCACCGACGAGCATCTGCAACCGGTACGTCAGCGCCCGCGCCGGGGTGTACTGCGACGTGCAGGTCACGGTCCGCTTGTCCGCGGAGTTCGCGCACTCCTTGGTCTCGTTGTGGTCAAACGCGTCGGAGAAGTACTCCAGCCCGGCCGGCATCCGGATGACCGCCTTCAGCTTCGACGGCGTCCCGCTGACGATGTCCGCCCTGACCGTGAGGTAGACCCTGCTCTCGGGAGCGACGTCCCCCGGCGGAAAGCTCAGCGACATCCGCACGTCCACGGGATCGGCCGCCCGCGCCGAGGGCGGTGCCGAAACGGACGGCGACGCGGAAGGAGACCCGGACGGCGACGGCGAGGCCGTCTCGGCCCCGGCCCCCGTCACCCCCAC
>NZ_JARGEF010000051.1:0-39944 GCF_033794725.1 Streptomyces sp. ID05-39B
GTGCCGGGCGGGCGGGTGGCCGCGCTGCGGGAGGCGCTCGCGCCGCACATCCGGGCGAACGTGCTGGGCACGGCGCTGACGCAGCTGACGATGCCGGGGGTGCCGGACGTCTATCAGGGCACGGAGAGCGAGTACCTCGCCCTGGTCGACCCGGACAACCGGCGCCCCGTCCGTTTCCCGCCGGCGGACACCGCGACCGGAACCGAGGGTGCCCGTATGGAGGGCGCCGGTATGAAGGGCGCCGTGACGGCGGCGGCGCTGCGGCTGCGCCGCCGGTACCCGGACGCCTTCGGTGCGGCGGCGACGTACCAGCCGCTGCCCGCCGAGGGCCGGGCCGCCGCTCATCTCCTGGCCTTCGCCCGCTCCGGCCGGGTCGTCACCGCCGTCACCCGGCTGTCGCTGCGGCTGGCGGAGGCGGGCGGCTGGGAGGACACGCAGATGGCGCTCCCGCCGGGCAGGTGGGTGGACGCCGTGGATCCCGGACGCGAGTTCATGGGGCACGTGCGGGTGGCGGAACTGTTCGAGCGACTGCCGGTGGCGTTGCTGGAGCGGCTGGGGCGGGACCCGGAGCAGGGCCACGGCAGGGCGGCTCCGCCTCGCGGCCCGGTGCCGACGCGCGGGCGGGCGTGACCGGTACGCCGCCGCGGACGCCGGGCTGGGTCGGGGGTGCTTCCGGGCGCCCCCTGAGGGCGCCCGTGGCGCGTTCTTGACAGGGCACCGAGACCGTGGGGTACTGCGGATGCGAAGGCCGGGCGGACGTGACGGGGGTGAGTCTCCTGCCGGAGCTGCGCTACCCCACGGTGACCGAACTGACCGCGTCCGCGAGGGCGTTGGCAGCACTGCGGCCCGGGCTGTGCACGCTGCGGAAGGTGGGTCTCTCGCGGGCCGGCCGGCCGCTGCGGCTGCTGTCGGTGGGGCATGCGCGGCGGGCCGTCCTGGTCGTCGCGGGCGCTCACGCCAACGAGCCCACCGGCGGCCCGACCCTGCTCGCCCTGGCCGAACGGGTCCTGTTCGAAAGGGAGTTGCGGGACGGCACGTCGTGGCACTTCCTGCTCTGCGCGGATCCCGACGGGGCCAGTCTGCACGTGACGCCGGCGCCGCGCAGCCTGCTGGAGTACCACCGGGGCTTCTTCCGGCCGGCGGGTCCTGAGCAGCCGGAGTGGTCCCCGGCCGTCCTGCCGGCGGACCGGCTGCCGCCGGAGACGCGTGCGCTGACGCGGGTCATCGACGAGCTGCGGCCCTACCTCCAGGTGACGCTGCACGGCACCGAACTGGGCGGTAGCTGGGTGCAGTTGACCAGGGACATACCGGGTCTGGCCGAGCCGTTCGCCAAGTCGGCGGCGCAGTTGCACATCCCGGTGGAGACGGGCGCCTCCGACGCGGCGGGCTGGCCCGCGTCCGGGCCGGGGGTGCATGTGATGCCGGAACCGGGCGCGGGCGTGGCGTACCCGAGCATGCCGGACGACGCGCGGCACAGCACCTGGTACCACGCCCACCGCCACGGCGGCCTGACCGCGGTCGTGGAGGTGCCGATGTGGGCGAGCGACCTGGTGGACGACCCGGCGCCGCACCCCGACCCGGCGGAGGCGATACGGCTGCTGGCAGGCCGCCTGCTGCGGGACGCCCGGGAGGTGGAGCACGTGCTGGCGGAGGCCTCGCCGCGGCTCGAGGGCGTCGACGGGCCCCTGCTGAGGGCGGCCCGCTGGGCGCTGGAGCTGGTGCCGGGCCTGGCCGCCGACTGGACCCACACGCCCCCGGCCGACACCACCATGGCGTACGTCGGCAGTGTGGACGCCTTCGGCCGCCGTCTGCCGTTGCGGGCGGCGGCGATGTTGTGGCGGGTGCTGCGGGAGCGGGACGACCGGGCGGCGCCCCGCCTGGAGCGTCTCGTCGAGGGGTGGAGCGAGGAGTTCACCGAGCGCTTCCGGGCCCGCTGGGTGCCGTTGGAGCACCAGGTCGAGCACCAGTCCCGCACGGTCGTGGCGGCGGCGCTGCACGCGCGCGCGGGGTCACCGCAGCAGCCGTAGGAGCCGCGGCGGCCGGCGCACCGGGTCCGGGCGGCTCCGGCGGCTCCGGGCACGCGCACGCCCGCGCGTGCGTGCCCGGAGCCGGCCGGACGGTCTCAGGCCCCGGGCAGCTCGGCCAGTGCGGGGAGTTCGGCAAGTTCGGGGAGCTGCTCGTCGTCGAGGGCGAAGACCGCGCCCGTCCGCGCGAGCATCACGCAGGTGTTGGAGAAGGTCTGCGTGTACTCGACCGGGCGGCCGTTCCACCGGCCGCTGGCGTGGGCGGTCACGGGCGCGTACAGGAGGGAACAGACGGCGTCCTCGTGCGCGACGGCGCCGATGTCGCCGTCGGCGGCCGTGAGGTCGGCGCAGGCCTCGGCGGCGCGGGAGTGGCCCTGGGGCGGGTCGCACAGCAGGAGGGTGCCGCGGGTGTCGCTGGAGCGGGAGTCGCCGGTGGTGACGGTGAGCCGGAGCCCGTCGCCGGGGAGGAGGCCCCGGGGCTCCGAGGCCTGGGTGGGGGCGACGGCGGCGAGGAGGAGGGCGGCCGTGACGGGCAGGGCGCCCAGGAGGCGGTGTGTGGGGAAGTGCTTCATTCCCGGTGCATCGGCACGGTGGCCCCGGTTCCCCAGTCCGGCTCACCCGATCGTGCGGGTGCGGGGGCCGGCCGGGCGGCCAGTTCGAACGCGGCGAGGACGACTCTGGTCTGGTACTCGACCTGGCGGGCGACCGGGATCCAGCGGGCCCCGAAGCCGTCGTGGTAGTCGGCGCACCAGGCGTCGATGAGCGCGTCGAGTTCGAAAAGCGCCCCGGCCGGATCCTGCCCGGCCCCGGCGACGAGCTGGTGGAGCAGGCCCGCGGTGCGTACGGCGATCCGGCGGCCGGCGATGCGCAGGGCTGCCAGGTGGGCGGTGTTCAGGGGTGGCAGCGGATGGGCGGGGTCACCCGCGTCGGGGTCCCAGGCGTCGGCGAGGCCGGGGCAGACCAGGAGGTAGTCGTGGACGGGGGCGAGCAGGCGGGCCGTGTCGGGCGCGGCCGGGAGATGGGGCGCCGCGCGCGCGAGGAGGCGTTCGAGGAGCCGGGTCTCGTGGCGCAGGGTCCGGCTCACCGCGCGTAGCACGGCGTCGCGGTCGTCGGGCGGTGAGTCGTCCTCGACGGCGGCGACGCCCCACATGGGCGCCTCGACGACCGCGGTGACGGTGCCGTGCCGGTGCGGGTGGTACCAGGTCGACTCGACGGCGGCCTCGGTGATGGCGGCGGCGAGGTCGCGCGGGCGCGGCGGCGGGATCCGGTAGACGGCGGGTCCGAGGCCCGGCCAGTACAGGGTGTCGTAGGAGCCGAGTTCGCGGGGGATGCCGAGGCGGGCGGCGGCGTGGGCCACGCGCTGCGGGAGTCCGGGGAGGTCGCGGGTGAGTTCGACGAAGCCGCCGCCGACGTCGACGCCGTGCAGCGAACACTGGAAGAAAGGTTTCAGCTCGTCCTGGAGGCCGAGCAGCGCCCGTGTCTCCGGCAGCGCCGCGGCCCCCGCCCCGTCGGGCAGCCACTCGGGCTGTTCGAGGAAGCCGGGCCGGAAGAAGTGCCGGAAGTAGCGGCCCAGGGTGTACGGGCCGGACAGCCAGCCCTCGTTGCGGCGCAGGCCGTCGGGGTCGAGGCAGAGCAGCAGGTTCCAGGTGGCGTCGGCGTCCTCGGTGAGCCGCCGGTCGGCGAGGACGCGCTCGGCGAGCCGCAGGACGGTGGCGCCGCCGACGGGTTCGTTGGCGTGCGGTCCGGCCACGATCAGGGCCTGGCGGGTGCCGTGGCCCACGGAGAGCAGCCACAGGGGTGTGCCCGCGCGCGAGACGCCGACGCGGCGCAGCCGGGTGTCATGGGGCCGGCGGGCGACGACCGCGGCCGCGCGGGCCGCGAGTTCGTCCGCGGTCGGGTAGCGCAGGAGTGGCGGCAGGACACACCTCCGCGTCGGGGCCGGCGCCGTCGGTTCACCGGGAGTGCCGGGTGTACGCACAGTGAGTCATGGCGCGGGAGGTACGTCAACACCGCCCCGGCGGGCTCGGCTTGCCGGGGCGGGACTCAGTTCACGGAGAGGCGGAACGCCATCCGTCCGAAGGCGACCTGGTCGCCCTCGCGGACCACGGCGGCGCCGATGACGCGTCGTCCGTTGACGGTCGTGCCGTTGGTCGAGCCGAGGTCGCGCAGGATCCACAGGCCGCCCTGGCGGCTGAGTTCGGCGTGCACGCGCGAGACGCTGTCGTGGGTCAGCCTGAGGCCGCTGGCGGGGTCGCGGCCGATGCGCAGGGCCCGCGCGGTGCCGGGGTGCGGGAGCAGCAGCTTGGGCAGCCGCTCGGCCTGCCAGGCCCTGCGCAGCCGTATGGTGAAGCCGGAGACGGCCTCGACGGTGCCGAAGAGGGCGCGCGAGAAGCGGTTCTCGCTGGGCAGGTCGGCGGTGAGGACCGCGAGTTCGTCGGAGCGGCGGGCGGCGAGCGCCAGTTCCATGCGCCGGATGAACGTGTCGTGGGAGAGACGGCCCATGGCGGCGCCGTCACGGAGCACCTTCAGCGCCCTGTCGCGCTCCACGTCGGACAGGCGCGCGGGGTACGTGTTGAACTCGAATGACGACGTCACGTTCGTGATTGTCGGGCAGTGAACGGCGGGTGTCCAGAAAACGGGAGAACGGCGGCCACGCGCGCGTGCCCGGATCGATGCGTGACGACACCGCTGCCGATGGGGGTGTTCGCGCGGCGGATCGATCTCGGGTGGAGCACGATGGGTCGGGTCGGGCTACCTCACGGTCGGCGGACTGTGAGCAGACGAAGGGGAACCGTCCGTGCAGTTCGAGGTGTGGGCACCGCAGGCCGAACGTGTGACGCTCCAGTGCGAGGGCGTCACGCGCGCGTTGGAGCGCGACGCCGGACGGCCGGGGTGGTGGAGCGGCGAGGCGGAGGCGCGGGACGGCACGCGGTACGGCTTCGCGGTGGACGACGGTCCGGTGCGGCCGGACCCGCGTTCGCGCCGTCAGCCGGACGGGCCGGACGGGCTGAGCGCGGTCGTCGACCACGGCCGGTACGCGTGGCGTACCCCCTGGCCGGGGCGTCCGCTGCCGGGCGCGGTCCTGTACGAGCTGCATGTGGGCACGTACACCGCCGAGGGCACGCTGGACGCGGCGGCCGGCCGGCTCGGCCATCTTCTCGAACTGGGCGTGACCCACGTCGAGTTGATGCCACTGTGCCCCTTCCCCGGCCGGCACGGCTGGGGCTACGAGGGGGTGTCGCTGTGGGCGGTGCACGAGCCGTACGGCGGGCCCGAGGCGCTGAAGCGGTTCGTCGACCGGGCGCATGAGCTGGGGCTGGGCGTGGTCCTGGACGTGGTGCACAACCACCTGGGACCGTCGGGCAATTACCTGCCCGTGTTCGGCCCGTACTTCACCGACACCCACCACACTCCGTGGGGTTCGGCCGTCAACCTGGACGCGCCGGGCTCGGACGAGGTGCGGGCGTTCCTGCTGGGCAGCGCGCTGGCGTGGCTGCGCGACTACCGGATCGACGGGCTGCGGCTGGACGCGGTGCACGCGCTGGCCGACACGCGCGCGTACCCGTTCCTGGAGGAGCTGTCGGAGTCGGTGGACGCGCTCGCCGCGCAGACGGGCCGGCCGCTGTTCCTGATCGCCGAGTCCGACCTGAACGACCCGCGGCTGATCACGCCCCGCCGGGAACACGGCCTGGGTCTGCACGCGCAGTGGAACGACGACTTCCACCACGCCCTGCACACCGCCCTGACCGGCGAGTCCCAGGGCTACTACGGCGACTTCGCACGCGACCCGTTCGCCGCGCTCGCCAAGACCCTCACCGGCGGCTTCTTCCACGACGGCACCTACTCCAGCTTCCGCGACCGGTGCCACGGGCGGCCGCTGGACCGTACCCGGCTGCCCGCGCACCGGCTGCTCGGCTACTCCCAGACCCACGACCAGGTCGGCAACCGTGCCCAGGGCGACCGGCTCTCGGCCTCCCTCTCCCCCGGCCTGCTGGCCTGCGCGGCGGCGCTGACGCTGACCTCGCCGTTCACGCCGATGCTGTTCATGGGCGAGGAGTGGGCGGCGGGCACGCCCTGGCAGTTCTTCACCGACCACACCGACCCGGACCTCGCGGAGGCCGTACGGCGGGGCAGACGGCGGGAGTTCGCGGCGCACGGCTGGGCGGAGGAGGACGTGCCCGACCCGCAGGACCCGGCGACCCGGGACCGTTCCTGCCTGGACTGGTCGGAGCCGGAGCGTGAGCCGCACGCGCGCATGCTGGCCTGGTACCGCCGGCTGATCGCGCTGCGGCACGCCCAGGCGGACCTGACCGACCCGGACCTCGCCGACCTCAAGGTCGCCCATGACGCGCAGGCCCGCTGGCTGGCCTTCCGCCGTGGCGACGTCCGGGTGGCCGTGAACCTCGGCAAGGCGCCGGCGGCGATCCCGCTGGGCACGCGTCCCGCGCGCGTGCTGGCCGCGTGGGAGCCCGTGGACACCCCGGGCCCGGACGGGCTGCTGCACGTGCCCGGCGAGTCGTGCGTGGTGCTGGAGCAGGACTGAGAACGGCCCCGGGAGCCGGGGCGGACCGCTCCGCTAGTCGTCCGCCCCGTCCTCACGGAGTTCCGTCACCCGTTCCAGCAGGATCGCCTCCCAGGCCCGTCGCAGCTGGGTGCGCAGCAGGGCCGGGGGCTCGGTGCCGTGGCCGGTCAGGCGCTCGTCGAGGCGTACGGCGGTGTCGCAGCGGGCCAGCCACAGGCCGCGCAGGCAGGCGCGGGCGCCGTACCCGGTGAGGGTGGCGGCGCGGACGGCGGCGCCGGAGCCGACGGCGAGGGCGAGGCCCGCGATGTCCTCGGCGGGGTCGCCGACGACCGCGCCGGTCCAGTCGAGGACGCCGCGCACCCGGCCGTCGGCGCTGACCACGAGGTGCTCGCCCCGCAGGGTGTGGTGGACGAGGACTGCGGTGGCCGGCTGCGCGGCGAGCTGGGCCGCGCCGGGCGGGGTGAGCTGGTGCAGCCGGGCCGGATCGAACTCGTCGGCGGCGCCGAGGCGTTCGGCGGCGGCCACCGCCATCCGGCGCAGTGCCTCCAGGGAGCGCGGGGCGACGCGCGGCACGCCGGTCGTCTCGGCCTGGCGGACCGGTACCTCGCGCAGTCCGCCGAGCAGTCCGGCCAGGTCGGCCTCTCCGACGGCGGACACGTCGTGGTCCTCGGCGGTTCCGCCGGGCACCAGGGTGTCGAGGGTGTAGGTGAGGCCGGGCGACCACTCGCCGTGCGCCACCGAGGCCGGCACGGCGACCGGAACGTGCGGCCGCACCAGTTCGCGCAGCCGCAGTTCGCGGCGCATGCGGACGGTCGCCTCGCGGTCGGGGGCGAGCCTCAGGACGTGGCGGGTGCCGACCCACCAGGTGCCGTGCCCGCCTCCCTCGGTGACGGGCCGCACCTCGGGGCCCGGGCCCCTCTCGTCGCCGTTCTTGAGGAGCGTGCGGACCAGCCGGCGGACGGTGTCCGCGGTGGGTGTGGGTGCCTGGGTCATGGGTCGCGCCGTAGCCGTTCGAGTGCCGTTTCGGATGGGTGCCGTTTCGGATGCGGCCGGGACTCCTGGTGGTTCTCAGTCGACGATGACCAGTTCGCGGGTGGTGTCGTTGAGGCGCCGGCCGCCGTCCTCGGTGACGGTGACGATGTCCTCGATGCGCACCCCGAAGCGGCCGGGCAGGTAGATGCCGGGCTCCACGGAGAAGCACATGCCGGGGACGAGGGGCTGTTCCTCGCCCTCGATCAGGTACGGCGGCTCGTGCGTGGTGACGCCGATGCCGTGACCGGTGCGGTGGATGAAGTACTCGCCGTACCCGGCGTCGGCGATGACGGCGCGGGCGGCCCGGTCGACCTCCTGGCAGGCGACGCCGGGCCGTACGGCGCGCGAGCCGGCCTCCTGGGCCTCGCGGACGAGGTCGTGGACCCGGCGTTCCTCGTCGGTGGGTTCGCCGACGTGGACGGTACGGGAGGTGTCGGAGCCGTAGCCGTCCTTGAGGCCGCCGAAGTCGAGGACGACCATGTCGCCGTGCTCGATGACGCGGTCGCCGACCTCATGGTGGGGGTTGGCGCCGTTCGGGCCCGAGGCGACGATGGTGAAGTCGACCTGGGAGTGCCCGAAGCGGCGCAGCAGGCCGGCCAGGTCGGCGCCCACCTCGGACTCCCTGCGCCCGGCGAAGCGAACCTTGCGGATCTCCTCGTACGTCGCGTCGGCGGCCGCTCCCGCGGCCGCCATCAGCTCCAGCTCGGCCGCGTCCTTGACGGCGCGCAGCATCGGCAGGGCCTCGGTGAGGGAGTCGTAGGAGCTGTCCGGGAGGGCCTTTTGCAGGCGGAGCAGGTGCAGCGCCCAGGCGTTGTCGCTGACGCCGTACCGCCCGCCGGTGTCCAGGAGGGCACCGGTGGCGGCGTAGGGGTCCTTGCCGTCGGTCCAGTCCCGCAGGGTGAGGGCGGGGGCGCCGACCGCGGCGGCGGCGTCGGGGGCCTCCAGGGCAGGGACGACGAGGACGGGGTCGCGGTCGGGGGTGAGGACGAGCAGGGTGAGCCGTTCGGTGACCGCGGGGGGCGCGTAGCCGGTGAGCCAGACCATGTCCGGGCCGGGCGCCACCAGCAGACCGGCCAGCCCCGCGTCGCCGGCCGCCCGCACGGCCCGCTCCATGCGGGCCCGGTAGTCGTCGGCGGTGAAGCGCGCGGGCGTACGGCCGGTCATCCGGGCCTCCCTGGAGAAACGTGGTGACTACGGGCAGTATCCTGCCCGGTCGGCAGGGGCGGCGCGACCCGGTCGGCGGGTTTGTGCCGGACGGCGCGCGGGTCCTGATGTGCGACTCCGGCATCCCGGGCGATGACGCGGAGCCCCCGCGGACGGGACGTACGCCGGCCCGGACCGAGGAGGCCCTCGGCGGGCGGCCGGGACGCCCGGCGGTGCCCGCCCTCCCCGTCCTGCACGACCGGCGGCTTCCGGCCCCGGCCGCTCGGCTCACCGGGGCGTCAGGTGACGATTCCCGGCATGACCGTCAACCGCTGGTAACCACCACTCCTGTGACGAACCGTCACTTTTGTCTCCCTGCCCGGTTTCACCTCCTCGACCGCCCGCGCGAGATCCGCCGCCGAGTGGATCCGCTTCCTGCCGAAGTGCAGTACGACGTCCCCGCGCA
The DNA here is from genome assembly GCF_033794725.1 of Streptomyces sp. ID05-39B. Lineage (NCBI taxonomy): Bacteria > Bacillati > Actinomycetota > Actinomycetes > Kitasatosporales > Streptomycetaceae > Streptomyces > Streptomyces sp. ID05-39B. Next base: position 9,188 of record NZ_JARGEF010000051.1, read on the forward strand.
CCAGACCGGCCGAGTAGCCGGGGCCGGGGACGTGGACGGCGACGATCTCGGCGCCCGCCTTCTCCGCGTCCACGATCTCCAGGCCCAGCGTCGCGTCGGCAGGCTCCGCCGGCGGGGAGAACGGCGCGGACGGACGCGGACCCGCCTGGGGCACGGTGCCCGCCGCGGCCCGGCCCGTCTGCCGTTGCAGCTCGGCCAGCTTGCCGGCCCCGATCACGGTGGCTCCCACGGTGCCCAGGCCGACACCGGACAGCACCAGGACCGTACCGACGAGCATGCCGAACAGCAGGGTCGTCAGACGCCGGCCGCGGCGGCGGGCCGCGTGGGGGTGGCGGGGCCGGCCGTCGGACGGCGGGCCGCCGCCGGGCTCCTGGCCGGGCATGGGCTTGGGACGCAACGCGGTCTGTTCCATGGATCCCTCCGGCTGGTGCTCTACCCGGCGATCCGGGGCGCCACGAGCCACGAACGAGTGAGACTGACCGGGGGTCAACAGCGGTACGGCGGCCCGGCGCCCCCGGCACGGGTCTCACGCGCGCGACGACAGCGCCGCGACCAGGGCCTGCGCGGCACCCGTCGGCGTACCGGCGTGGACGAGTTCCACCCGGTGGACGACCCGTGGCGCGGTGAGCGGCACGGCCACCGTGCCCGGCGCGTGGGCCGTCGCCGAGCGGGGCAGGAGGGTCAGGCCGTGGCCCGCGGCGGCGAGCGCGGCCAGGACACGGACGTCGGTGCCGTCGTAGCGCAGGGCCGGACGGAAGCCGTGGCCGCCGTTCGCGGCGCGGAGCTGGGGCAGCGGCAGGCCGGTGTCGGGGGCGTCGATCCAGCGGGCGTCGGCGAGGTCGTCGAGGCGCAGTCCGGTGCGGCGGGCGAGGGGGTGGCCGGCGGGCAGCAGGACACCGACCGGTTCCTCCCCGACGCCGTAGGTCGTCAGCGGTGCCACGTCGGGCAGCCGGAGGGGGTCGCTGGGGGCGGCCAGGCCGTCGACGAGGCCCAGGTCGGCGGTGCCCGCGGCGACGGCGGCGGGCACCTCGTCGCGGGCGAGCACGCGCAGCGTCACCCCGGCGGACGGCAGCGCGGCGAGGGCCGTGGCGGTGAGTGCGGTCGTGGAGGTGAGCGCCGTCGCGGAGGTGGCCAGGGTGAGGCCGTGGTCGGGTGCGGCGGCCATCCGCACGACGTCCGCGCGGGCCGCCTCCAGCCGCAGCAACAGGGGGCCGGCGTGTTCGAGGAGCCGTTCACCGGCCGCCGTGGGGGCGACGGGACGGCGGGTGAGCAGCGGCGCACCGAGGTCCTGTTCGAGGGCCGCGATGTGCTGGGAGACGGCCGACTGGGTGTAGCCGAGGGTGCGCGCGGCGGCCGAGAAGGAGGCGAGGCGGGCCACGGTGACGTAGGTGCGCAGGAGGTGCGGGTCCATGTCCACAGGGTCGCATCAGCGCTGCTTATCGCAGGTGCAGGAATCATCGTTGGACGTGAAGTGGGCGCCGCTCCGAGGATGGCACACATGACCGACAGCAGCGCTCAGCTCACCGGCACCGCCCGGATCGCCAAGGTCGCCCTGGTGGGCGACCACTCCCCCAACGTCGTCTCGCACACCCGGATCCCGGTCCTGCTCGACGCCCTCGCCACCCGGGACCGGCTGGTCCTCGACGCGTACTGGATCCCGTCGGCCGACGCGGAGGCCGAGGGCGCGGTGCGCGGCTTCGACGCGGTGTGGGTGGTGCCGGGCAGCCCGTACCGCAGCGAGGCCGGTGTCCTCGCCGCGATCCGCACCGCCCGCGAGGAGGGCGTTCCCTTCCTCGGCACCTGCGGCGGGTTCCAGCACGCGCTGCTGGAGTTCGCCCGCAACGTCTGTGGGCTCACCCGGGCGGCGCACGCCGAGAACGATCCCGGCGCCGAGGACCCGCTCCTGGAACCGCTGGCCTGCTCGCTGGAGGGCCACGAGGACACGGTCCTGCTGGAGCCGGGCTCGCTGGCCCGCGAGGTGATCGGCCGGGAGTCCACGGTCGAGCGCTACTCCTGCCGGTACGGCCTCTCCCGGCACGCCGACACCCTCGTCGCGCACGGCCTGCGCTTCTCCGGCCGGGACCCGCGGGGCCAGGTCCGCACGGCCGAACTCCCCGGCCACCCCTTCTTCCTGGCCTCCCTCTTCCAGCCGGAGCTGTCCGGCGACGGCTCGCGCCCGCACCCCGTGATCCGGGGGCTGGCGCGAGCCGCGGTCGCGCACGCGGCGCGACGGACGGCGGCGCGGACCGTGTGAGCGGTACCGCTCCGTCGTTCCGTAGGGTCAGCCGACCGGCAGGGAGGGCATGGCCGGTGCGCGGTCGGGCAGGAAGCCGTGGGACCGGCGGGACAGGTAGGAGTCCTTGTAACGGTCGACCACCCGGTGCCAGTTGAGGATGCCGGCCATCCAGTTCTGGAGGTCGGCCACATAGCCGCCCATGGCCTCACGGGCTTCCGCCGACAGGCCGAAGTCGTCGTACAGCACGGGCAGTTCGTGGGCGACGACGTGCTCGAACTGCTGCATGCGCTGGGTCATCAGGTCGTGGACGACGCCGAGTGCGGCCGGGTAGTCGCAGCCGAAGAAGTTCTGCACGACGAGGATCGCGTTGTGGATCTCGCCCTCGAACTCGATCTCCTTCTGGTACGAGAAGACGTCGTTGAGGAGGCAGGCGTAGTCGATGGCCGCGTTCTCCAGCGAGCGGACCGGGCCGCTGGCGTACACCTCGGGCGGTACGGCGGGGCCCTGACCCATCCGGCACAGGCTCAGGGTGAGGTCGGAGCCGAAGGTGGCGCGCCGCATCTCCAGGTAGTCGACGGGGTCGGGGATGCGGTTCTGGAGCTGGTTGGACAGCTCCCACACCCAGCTCTCCGTCATGCTGTCCACCGCCGCGCGCAGGGTGCGCCGCTGGTCGGGGGTCATGCCGGCCGTCGTACGCGCCCACAGGTCGATCAGCGAGCGCTCCATCGCGTTCAGCGGGACGAGGGTCTCCTCGCCGTCGACGGGCATGCAGGCCGACAGGCGGGCCGTGGTGACCCTGGCCGCGGCCAGGTCACGGCGGTTGCCGTACACCAGCGGATAGTAGTCGTCGCCGTAGGTGCCGAACGCGAGCCAGGAGGCGCTGAGGTCGAGGGCCTCGGGACTGGCGTCGGGGTCCAGACCCGCCGAGCACACCGCCAGGTCGCAGGAGGCCAGTTTGTCCTCGTCCCACACCCCTTCGGACAGCATGCCCATACGGCGGGTCCACCCGACCAGGTTGTGGCGGGCCCGGTCCAGGTGCGGGCTCAGCTCCACCTGGAAGGGCATGTGGAACGCGGGCAGCCGGGAGGGGCCCACCTTCTGGAACGGCACGTGCGTGTACGCGCGCAGGCGCTCCGCGGCGGCCGAGGCGAGCAGGGCGCCGATGTCCGCGGCGGAGGTGCCGGGACGGGTCAGCTTCTCCCAGGGCGAGGTGGGCCCGGCTCCCTTGTTCATGTACCGGCTGGAGCGCATGTGCCACTCGTGGCCGCCGGACTGCCAGTCCTGCAGCCCCTTGGTGTAGGCGGCGACGGCGGCCACCTCGTCCGGCCGCAGGCCGTTCTCCACGGCCAGCGCGGGCACTTCGGTCCCGGCGGTGTGCTCGAACTGGTGGAGACGCGAGGTGAGGATGTCGTTGACGGTGTCGGCGGCCTCCTGGGTGGTGCAGCCGAAGAAGGTCTCCAGGACCAGCACGCCGTTGCTCAACTCCCCCTCGTCCTCGACCTCGCGCTGGTAGGAGAACAGGTCGTTGCGCAGGTGCACGCCGTCGGAGAAGGTCTCCATGAGCACCCTGAGCGGCCTGGACCGGGCGACGGCGGCGGGGACCTCGGCGGTCGCGTACTCCACGAGCCCCGCGGACCAGGGGGCGCCGCCCACCTTGCGGCGCATCTCGATGTACTCGACGGGGTTGGAGACCCGCCCCTCGTTGATGTTGGACAGCTCCCACATCGACTCGTTGAGGAGGTGCTCGGTGGCGACGGCGAAGCGGCTCCGCCAGTCGGCGGACATCGCCGGCACGGTGCGCGCCCACAGGTCCGCGAGGCCCGCCTCGACCGGGTTCTCCGGCTCCGGCACCGGGGTCGCCAGGTCGAGCGGCATGAACAGCGGGAGCCGGTCCAGGTGGGCCTTGCCGGCCGCCCGGTCCGGGGTGCGTTTGAACATGTCGAGGAAGTGGTCGTCGAAGAAGAACACCCACACGTACCAGTCGGTGATCAGCGACAGGGCGGGGCCGTCGCAGTCGGGGTGGGTATAGGCGCAGAGCAGGCCGTAGTCGTGCGCGTCGAGGTCGGCCTGCTCCCAGATCCCGGAGCCCTCCAGCATGCCCATCTCGCGCGCCCAGGCCGTCGAGTGGGCGCGGGCCTCGTCGAGGTGCGGGTTGAGCCGCGCGGGATACGGCATGTAGAAGTGCGGGAGTTCGAACGGCTGCGTCATGGCCGGGCCCTACCCGGGGCCGCCAACCCTCATCCGCGGCGCGGCACATGATCACACCATCGCGTGAATCAGGGGCGAATCCTTGCGAATCGGGCGCGCTTGACCGGTGGGCGGACCCGAGGGTCCGCGCCGCCTCACTTCCTGGGCCGGATCAGCGCGTGCGTCCCGCCGGTCCGCCAGCCCTGCCCCTCGGCCGCGGTCGGCGCGGCCTCGGTGGCGCCGGACATCCCGGTGATCACGTCCGACGTCAGGGTGCGCAGGGCGGCGACCGGTCCGGGGAAGTACGCGCACGCCTCGCGGGCGGGAGCCCACGGCCCGCGGACCGGCCCCGGACGCGCATGACACGGGCAGCGGGTTCGGCTGGACGCGAGTGACGCGGAGGGCGCGGCCTCACGGGCGACGCGCTGCCCATGCCGACCGCGCTGGAGGCGGCCCTGCGGCGGGTCCGGCCGGGAGTACGGGTGGGCCCCGTAACTCACACCGCCGCCGCCATGACCTCCCGTTCCAGGCGGGCGGCGAGGCTCAGGTAGCGGGGGCGGCGGGGGACGGGGACCAGGCCGCGGATGAGGACGTGCCACATCTCGGCCAGACGGCGCGGGAGCCGGGCGCCGGGCTCGCGGGAGCGGCCCACCACCCGGGTGCCGACGAAGAAGCAGACCAGCGAGTGGGCCACGGCGTCCACGTCGACGTCCGGGTGGATGTCGGACTCCCGTACCGCACCGACGAGGCGACGGGACATCAGCTCCAGCCACTCGGTGAACGGGTGCGGCACGGGCGGCCGTACGGCGACACCGCCGGTGGCCAGGCGGAGGCCGGCCCGGGCGACCGGGCCCTCGACCGACAGCCTCACCATGCCGAAGGTGAGGCGCATCAGCGCTTCGAGGGACGGGTAGCCCCGGTCGTCGATCTCGCCCGCCACCCGGCGGGAGGCCTGGGACTGCAGCTCCAGGATGGCCTGGGCGAGATCCTCCTTGGCCGCGAAGTGGAAGTAGAGCGCACCCTTGGTGACATGGGCGTGCTCGACGATGTCACTGAGGCTGGTCGATTCGTAGCCGTTCCGGTCGAACAGATCGGCTGCGGCCCTGATGATCGTCGCGCGGGTCTGCTCCGCACGTAGTTGCCTCGCCATCGACTGGACACTCCTGGGCGTAAAGAACGGGTCATGCCGTTTGTTTCTCACCCCCAGTAAACAACAGTTCACGATCCGGCGGTACCGACCAGACATTCAAAGACGGTCGACTCCCCCTGTACGCCGACGACTTGCACGCCTGCCTCAGGGGTGCCCCTCGCCTCGATCCACACGGGTTCGTCCAGCTCCGCATACCGGTGGAAGAGGGCGTGGTAAGCCGTCGGCACGCGTTTTCCGGGCGTTTCCAACAGGGCTGCCTGGCGGGCGCCCTCCAGCAGGAGCATGCCGGGGACGTGATCGAGGGGATGGTCGAAGAAAACGGGGTGCGCGGTATTTACTCGCAGTTGCCAGCGGTCCGGCCTCCCGGTGGGGGCGAGGACTACGTCCGTGGGCAGAGCCCGGTCGACGGCGTCGGTGGGCACGCCGGGCGGGACGGGGACGGCCGTCACGGTGTCCGGGGTACGGCCGCCGCGCAGCCGCCGGTAGACGCTCTCGCCGACGCAGGTGAAGGAGACGTCCGCGGTGGCGACACGGGTCCCCTCGCGCAGCACGTGCGCGGTGTAGCGGGCGCCGACGGGGCGCCGGCCGCGGTACTGGACATCGGTGAAGACGAGTTCGACCTCGGGCTCGGCCGGCCGCGGGCCGAGCGTCAACGCCCAGGGCTCGGTGGCCACTTGGAACTCCTTGAGCACGAACTGCTGGTCGAGCGGCACCTCGTACTCGGTGTGACTGATCAACGTGCCGCTCTGCCGAATCGTTTCTACGACGAGCAGCGGGTCGTACGCGGACCAGTCCGCAGACACGTGTAACCCGTGGGCGCGCGGCCACTGCGCCGACACGGTGAAGCGGTCGGCCCCGGTGCGCCGCCAGCCGGTGAGGAAGGTCTCCGCGAGGGCGGCGCGGTGGACGAGTTGGCGGGGAACGGTTGCGGTCAGGGACGGCATGTCGGCAGGCTGCCGCGGTCGAGTCATCTCTCTCCCTACGGTCCCCCGAAGGCCACGGCGGACGGCGAACCGTCCGCTCGGTGAGCGTTAGGGTACGAGGCGACCGGTTTGTTTTCAATGAGATCAGTCGACGGCATCCTATGATCGGACCGAATCCGCATCCGACTGCGGGGACAGCCGGCTCGGTGCCGTGAAGGGGCTCTCAATGGCGAAACAGGAGCGCGCGATCAGGACGCGCAGAGCGATCGTGGAAGCGGCGGGCGCGGTGTTCGACGAGCACGGTTACACCTCCACCACCATCGCCATGGTCCTGGAACGCGCCCAGGTCACCAAGGGGGCTCTGTACTTCCACTTCGCGTCGAAAGAGGCCCTGGCCCAGGCGGTCCTGAACGAGCAGGTGCCCTTCGGGGCGGTCCCGCCGCAGCCGTGCAAGCTCCAGGAGATCGTCGACATGACCTTCGTGGTGGCGTGCCGGCTGCTGGACAACGCCCTGCTGCGGGGAAGCGTACGGCTGGCGGTGGACCAGGAGACGCCGGCCGGGGTCGATCACGGCGAGCCGTTCCGGCAGTGGACGCAGGCGCTGACCGAGCTGCTCGAACTGGCGGCCCGGCGCGGCGAGTTGCTGCCCACCGTGAAACCTGCGGAAACGGTCGACCTGCTGGTGGGCACCTTCACCGGCGTCCAGCTGATGTCCCGGGCGCTGACCGACCGCGCCGACCTCGGTGACCGGCTGGCCGTGATGTGGGCCCACATCCTGCCCAGCATCGCGGTGCCCGGTCTGCTCCCCGGCCTCGACGCCCGCGCCGACCGGGGCGCGCGGGTACTGGCCTCGCCGGAGCAGCGCGTGGCTTCCTGACCCGGACGTGCGGCGGGCCGGTCGGTGTCCATCCACACCGGCCGGCCCGCCCGTTCGTACGGCTGCGAGGGCTTCCCCTCGTACAGCCTGCCTGCCTAGAAGGTCAGCTTCCAGCTGTTGACGCGGCCGGTGTCCTGCGCTGCCACGTCCTGCACCCGCAGCTTCCAGGTGCCGTTGGCGACCTCTCCGGAGGCGTTCACCGAGTAGGTCGTCACGATGTTGTCCGCGGAGTCCGAGGTGCTGGACGCCTTCAGCCGGTACGCCGTGCCGTCCGGGGCGACCAGGTCGACGACCAGGTCACCGCGGTAGGTGTGGGTGATGTCCACGCCGACCTGGAGGGCCGTGGGCGCGTTGCCGGTGCGGCCGGTGACGGCGATCGGGGATTCGACGGCCGAGCCGTTGTCCGGGATGCCGACCGCGGTCGTGCTGGTGAAGGTGGTGCCCCCCGTGGAGCCGCCGGAACCGCTCACCGCCTGCACCGTCCTGGCCGCGTCCGCCAGGCCCGCGCCGCAGCCGCCGGAGCAGGCGCCGGGCAGGGCACGGGCGTTGCTCTTGATGGCGGTCTCGATCTGCGCCGGGGTCAGCGAGGAGTTCGCCGACTTCATCAGCGCGACCAGGCCCGCGATGTGCGGGGTGGCCATGCTGGTGCCCTGGTAGTAGGCGTACGACTCGCTGGACGCCGTCTTGGTGCCCGAGTTCAGCGTGGACAGGATGCCGTTCGCGGTGCCGGTGCTGGTCTGGCCGCCGGGCGCCGAGATGTCCACGAGGGAACCGAAGTTGGAGTACGAGGCCTTGGCGCCGGTGCGGCTGGTCGCGGCCACCGAGATCACGTTGTTGCAGTTGCCCGGCGAGTGGTTCGCGACGTTGTCGCTCTCGTTGCCGGCGGCCACGGCGACGGTCGTGCCGCGGCTCACGGCCGCGTTGATCGCGCTCTGGGTGGCCGAGGTGCAGGCGCCGTCGCCGCCGAGGCTCATGTTGATGACCTTGGCGACGTTGGTGTTGGCGGGAACGCCGGAAACCGTGCCGCCTGACGCCCAGGTGATGGCGTCGATGATGTCGGAGTCGTAACCGCCGCACTTGCCGAGGACGCGGACCGGGGAGATCTTCGCGCCGTGGGCGATGCCCGCGATGCCCTTGCCGTTGTTGGTGACGGCGGCGATGGTGCCGGCCACGTGGGTGCCGTGCCAGGAGGAGTTGCTGGCCGGGATGCCGGAGCCGCACTCGTTGGCCGCGTAGTAGTCGCCCGGGTCGGCCGGGTTGCTGTCACGGCCGTTGCCGTCCACCGAGACGGCGGTGTCGGCGATGAAGTCGTAGCCGCCGACGATGTTCGCCGCGAGGTCCGTATGGGCGACGTAACCGGTGTCGATGACGGCGACCGTCACGCCGGTTCCGGTCGTGGTGTTCCAGGCGCCGGGGACGTTCATGCCGGCGGTGGCCTCGTACAGGTCCCACTGCTTGGCGTACTCGGTGTCGTTCGGGTCGGCCTTCGCGGTGTTCAGGCGGTCCGGTACGACGTAGGCGACCTGCGGGTCGGCCCGGTACTCGGCGACGACGTCGGCGACGTCCGCGCCGCTGAGGCCGGAGCCCAGGTCGACAAGGGCGGCGCCGGTGCCGAGACGGCGCTCGAAGTCGAGGTCCTCGCCGGTCTCCTTGCCCTTGGCGGCGGCGTCGGCCTCGGCGGCCTGGTTCGAACTGGCCTCCGCGGCAGCCGACTTGTAGCCGACGATGAGGCGCTCGGCCGGGGTGCCGGGCGCTGCCTCGGTCTGGGCGGCGGGGACGGCGGCGGCCTCCCGTGACACGCCGTCCAAGGTGGCGGCGGCCGAGGCGGTGCCGGCGGCGGTGAGGAGGGCGGCGGAGACCGCGGCGACGGATATCAGCTTCCGTCTGAGAGCGGGAGAGGTGCGCAAGGGGGCGTGCCTTTCGTGGCCGGCTCCGGGCAGGGGGGAGCCTCGGTCGATTCGCTTCGTCGTCGAAGCGGCGGGGGTTTGATCGAGGAGCAAGGCAGCGGGCCGGCCGGGCGGGCAGCCGGTCCACCAGGGGTTACCCGTGGGTCAGCTGTGGTGGAACGATAGGCAGGGCGACGCTTGTTCGGATACGGGGGAAACCCTCGATCCGGCCGGAACACCACCCTTGAGAGGGGGCAACCGGACGGTGAATGCCCGGGTTTGCTCGGGGCCGCCCGATGCGTCGGCGTATTGAACGCGCCGGGCCGCCGCCGCGTACTGCACGTCGAAACCGTTCCCGCGCCGGCCGAGGAGACGTGCCCGATGCGCCGCACGACCGCACACCGCACCGCCGCCCTGACGGCCACCGCCCTGAGCCCGCTGCTTGTGGTGCCGCTGTGGGCGGCGACACCGGCGCAGGCGCACGGCGCGCCCACGACTCCGGTCAGCCGGGTCTACGCCTGCTCCCCCGACGGCGGTTCCCCGTCCCGGTCCGCCGCCTGCCGGGCCGCCGTGGCCGCGAACGGGGCACCCTTCACGGCCTGGGACAACCTGCGGGTGGCTAACGTGAACGGCCGCGACCGGAGCACGATCCCCGACGGGCAGCTGTGCAGCGGCGGCCTGCCGGCCTACCGGGGACTCGACCTCGCGCGCCCCGACTGGCCGTCGACCCGCCTGACACCGGGCGGAACACTGCGCATGACGTACGTGTCGACGATCCCGCACACCGGCACGTTCAGGTTCTACCTGACGAAGCCCGGGTACGACCCGTCGAAGCCGCTTGCCTGGGACGATCTGCCCGAGCGGCCGTTCGCCCAGGTGAAGGACCCGGAACTGCGCGACGGCGCCTACCGGCTCACGGCCGAACTGCCCGCCGACCGCACGGGACATCAGGTGCTCTACACGGTCTGGCAGAACAGCAGCACGCCCGACACCTACTACTCGTGTTCCGACGTGGTGTTCCCAAAGAAGGCCCCGGCGGCGCCCGCGCCGTCGGCGGCCACGGCCGCCGGATCACCGAAGCCTTCGTCCGCCGCCCCCTCGGCCCCGGCCGGTGCTGCTGCGGCCGGCACGGGGACGACAGGCAGGACACCGTCCGCCGCCCCGGTGCCGGGAACGGCGGCGGCGTCCGGCGCACCGGCCGCGGCCACGCCCGCGAGCACCCCGGTGGCGTCCGCCTCCGGGGCCGGCTCCGGGCCGTCCGCGCCGATGCTGGCGGGTGGCGCCGCCGCGGTGCTGGTGCTCATCGGCGGCGCCACCCTGGTCCAGCGCCTGCGACGGCGCTGAAACCGTTTCGCGAAGCGGTTTCTCCGATCTTTCTCCGATCTTTCTCCGATCTTTCTCTGAAACTTTCTCCTGGGTCAGTTGACGGTGACGGCTGCGCCCGCGTTGGTCACCGGGGCGTACTTCGCGGTGAAGTAACCGTTTGCGAAGCACAGCGACGAGCCGGACGACTTGGTGAAGTGCTGGCCGGTGAAGGTGATGCTGTTGTCGGCGTTGCTCGCCGCGCCGGTCAGGCTGGGCGCCTGGTAGACGCAGTTGATGCTGCCGAGGAGGGTACGCAGCACGACCGTCGTCTGGATGCTGGAACCGGCCGCCGGGGTCACGGTGACGGTGCCGTCGGAGGACACGGCCGTGGAGTACGCCAGGTTGTTGACGGTGATGCTGGTGACGCCGAGCACGCCGATGACGTTCGCGGAACAGCTGCCGAAGGTGTGCCCGGTGAGCGACTCGGTGGCCGTGCCCGGGGCGGTCGGGTTGTCGGTGACGGTGGCGGTGAAGCCGGAGGAGGCACAGGAGACGCCGCTGGTGCCGGTGGCGGAGGAGTAGAGGGTGGCGTTGGTGCCGCTCGCGAGGGAGGCGGTGAGGACGTCACCGACCGCGACGTCACCGTTGGCCGTGGTGAGGACGGCCGGGTCGGCCGCGGAGGCCGGGGTGACCGCCGTCAGCGAGAGGGCGGCGACGGTGCCGGCGAGGGCGAGGAGAGGGCGAGTGCGCATGCGGGTGCCTCGTTTCTCAAGTGGGGGTGCCTCGGACGTTCTCCGAGAGGCGTTCTGAGAGGGGTTGCGAGAGGGGTTGCGAGAGATGCTCTCGGGGGAGTTGCGGGGAGTTGCGGGACGCGAGTTCGACGCCCGACCGGTGCCGGCCCGGAACGCCTTCTCCGTACGTGGCGGACCGGCAGCGGAGGTGGCGGCGGGCACGGACGGCAGGGGAAGACGGCCGTGACGGCGCCGTGCGGACGTCGGACTCGGGGCGCGTGAGGGCCCGTGCTGGATGCCCGGGCGGGTCGTACCCGTTATTGACGGGAGGTCCGGCCGTCCGTTCGCAGGACGGCCGGACCGGGGGTCCGGGAGCGCGGAGAGTGGCTCGCCGCGCTGCGGATCCGGCGCCACGGATCCGGGCTGAGTCACCGAGAGTTGTAGACCTGATGAACCGTCAACGTCAAGGAGTCGTGCGGAAGTTGGTGATGGCGCAGATATATGCGGGAGCGGGCCGACTCGCCTGGTCCGCGGGGCGGCACACTTCGCACACCCTTTTTCCACATCTCCCTTGACCCTGAGGTGTAACCATCGGTAACTTCCGAATCGGCTACTGACGCGTAACGAGAAAGCCCTTGCGGCTTCCGGGAGTTGCGAGGAGACGTGCGCGGCAGCCGCTGTCCGCGCCAGGACAACACGCCACTGAAGCCCAACCCGCATGACTATGCCCATGGGAGCAGACATGGCCTCGTCCTCGGACGTCACGTCGTCCGCCGAGAACACCCCCGAGAACCCGGAAAGCGGTTCCGCACAAAGACGCGGCCGAGTCCGGCTGCGCCGGGCGGCCGTCATGGCCGTGCCCGCGACCTTCGTCGCCGCCGGCCTCGCGGTGCTCACCGCCCAGGGAGCCCTGGGCGTGCAGTTCGCGATCTCCGGCATGCCCTTCGTGGTGACCGCCGACAAACTCGAAGGAGACGGTTTCGCGCAGTTCGGCTCGCTGGACCACATGATCGAGAACAGCCCCAACGAGGGGGACACCGGCGGTCAGGTGCTGGTCGTCACCTCGGTGGTGAAGTCGGGCAAGCTGACCAGCCTGTGCCAGAGCGTCGACCTCGGTGGCATCCAGCTCGTCCTCACCGCGGGCGACAAGGGCACCAAGGTGAGCGTGGAGAACCTGGCCATCGACTCGGACGACATCACCGGCGACGCCTCGTTCAACAACATCGAGATCGGCCGCGACGCCAGCACCTTCGACAAGGTCGACACCCGCGGCATGCCGGGCGTCTACGGCCAGCAGGCCGACAAGGTCGTCATCAACAACCTGTACCAGCACAACTACGCCTCCACCGCCGCCGTGTTCAAGCTGCCCGACCTGCACATGCGCTTCGGGGGCGAGGGCTGCCCGCGATGAACCGCTTCCGGCGGTGGACCGCGCGCCGGCCCTTCCCCGGCGGGCTGCTGCTCGTCCTGGGCGGCGCGGAGATCCTGCTGACCATGAAGGCTCCGCTTCCGGTGATCCTGCGCATCGGCATGCAGGGGGTGGCCGGCTATCTGCTGCCGACCCTCATGGTGCTGATCGGGCTGCTGATCCTCTTCAACCCCGCGCAGCGGCTGTTCTACTCGATTCTCGGCGTCCTGCTGTCGCTGGGAACGTGGCCCACCTCGAACCTCGGGGGCTTCCTCGTCGGCCTGCTCCTCGGGGTGGTGGGCAGTTGCCTGACCTTCGGGTGGCTGCCGGACCAGGACACGCGCAGGGTCCGCAGACAGCGGCGCAAGGACGCGCGGACGGCCGATCAGCCGCCGTTGGCGCAGGCCGGGGAGCCCGCCTGAGCGGGACCTGGCCGTACGCCTGACAGGGGCCGGACACGATCCACCGTCGACGGGGATCGCGCCCGGCCCCTGTCCCGTCGGCGCTCCTACGGCGTGGGCGTGGCCGCCCCCGCGGCCCGCAGCACGGCGATCGTCTCGGGGTGTGGTCCCCGCTCCGCCCACTCCAGTGGTGTCCAGCCCGTGCCCCGGTCCTCACGCAGGCGCGGGTCGGCGCCGTGCGCCAGGAGGGTGCGGACCGTCTCGGTGTGTCCCCAGCAGGCGGCCGCACACAGCGGCGTGCCGTCCGAGCCGGGCCCCGCGCTCTCCGCGTCGGGCGGGGCGCCGGCCTCCAGCAGCCGGCGGACGATGCCGGGGTGGCCCTGGACGGAGGCGAGATACAGCGCGGTGGTGCCGTCGCGGTCGGCTGCCGCCGGGTCGGCGCCGGCCCGCAGCAGTGAGGCGACGCGGGCGTCCTCGTCGAGCAACGCCGCGGTAACCAGTTTCATGGCCAGTTTCTTCTGTCGCCGCCTGTTCATGATCGACGAGGGTAGTCGGGCGCCGGAGGCGGCGCTCAGAATTGCGCGAGGAGCCACAGCAGTTCGGCCGCGGCCGTCACATCACCGGTGAGCGGGCGGTCGTCCATGCCGTCGGGCAGGGCCTCGTCCGCCACGGCGAACACGGCGATCTCCGGCGGTACGGCGTGCATCCTCAACGCCCGTACGGCGCAGACGAGTTCACAGGCGAGGACCGTACGGTACGCCTCCGTGGCGCGCAGGGTCTGACGGGCGGCCTGGCCGGCGAAGCTGGCGGCCTCCTCAAGGCCGTGCGAGAGGACGGCGTGCCCGACCGAGGCCGGGGCGGCGCAGGTACGCAGTTCCGCCAGCGCCGAGTGGGCGGTGTACTCCAGGATCATCGTGCCCGAGCTGCTGGCGGGGCCGGCGGCGAGGAACGCGGGCAGGCCGGTGAGCGCGGGGTCGCCGAGCGCGGTCAGGCGGGCCGCCGAGAGCTGGGCGGTCTGGAGCAGCGTGAGGTTCACCGTTTCCAGGGCGTGGCCCAGGGGCGCGGCGAAGAAGCCGCCGTGGTGGTAGGCCGCGGTGCCGTCGAGGGCCAGGAGCGGGTTCTCCGAAGGGCAGTTGATCTCCGCCTCGACGACCTCGCGCAGCCGCTCCCCCGCGTCGAGGGCACAGCCGTGGACCTGAGGGAAGGCGCGGAATCCGTACGGGTCCTGGATACGGCGTCCGGAGCCCTCGGGCAGGTCCGGCAACTCCAGCAGCCGCCGTACCTCACCGGCCGCACGGACCGCGCCGGGATAGGGCCGCAGGGTGTGCACGGGCGCGGCGTACGCCTCGGCCGACCCGGAGACGGCGGCCAGCGAAAGCGCGGCCACGGCGTGTGTGGCCCGCAGCAGCCGGTCCACCCCGTGCAGGCCCAGCGCGGCCTGCCCCAGCGCGAGCGCGTTGCTGCTCAGCAAAGCGAGCGCGTCACCGGGCCGCAGGGTCACGGGGGTGGGGAGACAGGTGCGCGCGCGGGCGCCGAGCGCCGGGGTTCCGGTCCGGGCGGGGATGCCGTCGAGCACCGCAGCCACATCGGCGCCCGCGCCCGGGGCCCGGACTTCGGGCGCGCCATCCCCCGGCGCGGCGACGACGCCCTCGGGCGCGGGGTCGGGTGGCGCAGACGTGGCCGGAGGCCCCAGAGGTACAGGCGCGGCTGCGGCCTCCGCAGGTACAGACCTGGCCGGAGGCCCCAGAGGTGCAGCCGTACCTGCGGCCTCCGCAGGTACAGACATGGCCGGAGGCCCAGAAGGTACAGACGTGGCCGGAAGCCCCAGAGGTGCAGGCGCAGCTGCGGCCTGCGCAGGTGCAGGCATGGCCGGAGGCCCCAGAGCTACAGGCGTGGCCGGAGACCCAGGAGGAACCGCCACGGACGCAGGCCCGACCGCAGCAGGCATCGCCGCGGCTCCGGGAGAGACACACGTGGCCGCGGGCTCAGGAGGCGCAGTCGCGGCCCCGCGGCCGGCAGCGACGGGCGTGGCCGCGGGGCCGGCCGGAGCAGGCGTGGCCGCCCCTGTTCGAGCGGCGGGCGTGGTCGCAGGGCGGCGGGACCCGCGGCCTGCGACACCGTACGGCTCCTGCCGGCCCCGCCCATCGGCGGACGGAGACTCGGCCCAAAGCCCTGCCGAACCGCTCGCCCCGATCGGAGCGCCCCACCCGCTGTCCGTCCAAGGCCGTTCGCCCAGCAGGGTCAGGCCGGTCTGGGCCAGGGCCGTCAGGTCGCCGGTGCCGACCGCACCGTATTCGTTGACGGCCGGGTGGACGCCCAGGCGGAGGGCCTCGGTGAGGGCGTCGATGAAGCCGGGGTGGATGCCGGAGCCGCCGGCGAGGAGCTGGTTGGCGCGGATCGCGAGCATCGCGCGGACCTGTCGGGCCGGCAGCAGCGCGCCCGCGCCGCCCGCGTGGCTGCGCAGCACACGCAGGCCGTGTGCTCTCTCGTCGCCGGAGTCGACGGACACCGCGCGGTGCGCGCCGACTCCGGTGCCGCGGCCGTACAGCCGTCCGGCGGCGGCCAGTCGGCGTCCGGCGCGGAAGGAACGTACCGCCCGCTCGCGTGCCTCGGGGGCGACCTCGGGCACGGCCTCACCGTCGACGAGAGCGATCAGCTCGCCGACGGTGAGGGTGGTGCCGTTCAGGACGACCCGGCGTGGTGTCGTGTCCAACGCGGGCGGGTCAGCCCAGGCCGACGGACTTCAGCCAGGCCTTGGCGACGTCCAGCGGGTCCTTGCTCTCCAGCTGCACCTGGGAGTCCAGGTCCAGCAGGGTCTTCGTGTCGAGTTTGGCGGAGACCGCGTTGAGCGCGTCGACGCCCTCCTTGGAGAGCCCGCTCTTGTAGACCAGCGGGGTCACGTTGGCGAAACCGAAGAGGTTCTCCGGGTCCTGGAGGACGACGAACTTCTCCTTGGTGATGGTCGGGTCCGTGGTGAAGATGTCCGCCGCCTGCACGGTGTTCTTCTTCAGCGCGGCCTGGGTCAGCGGACCGCCGGCGTCCAGGGCCTTGAAGGACTTGAACTTCAGCCCGTACACCGCTTCCAGGCCGACCATGCCCTGCTGCCGGGTCTGGAACTCGGGCGAACCGCCGAGGACCAGTTCGGGAGCGATGTCCTTGAGGTCGGCGAGGGTGGACTGCGCGGTGAGGTTGTACTTCTTCGCGGTGTCCGCGTTGACCGTGACGGAGTCCTTGTCCTCGGCGGGCGAGGACTCCAGCAGGGTCAGCTTGGGGTCGAGCTTCGCCTTGGCCTCGGTGTTGACGGCCTCGAGCGACTTCTGCTCCGCCTTGGCGTCGAGGTACGCGAGCAACGAGCCGTTGTACTCGGGCAGGACGGTGATGGAACCGTTCTTGAGCAGGCCGTACGTGGTCTCACGGCTGCCGATGTTGGGCTTGTAGGACACCTTGATGTCCTTGGCCTTGAGTGCCTCGCCGTAGATGTCGGCCAGCAGGGTGCTCTCGGCGAAGTTGTTGGAGCCGACGACGACGGTGTCACCCGCCGCCTTGTCCTCGGAGAGCGGGTCGGTGTCGTCGGAGGAGGAACATCCCGCCAGCAGGGCCGTCATCGCGGCGAGCGCGACGGCCGCCGCGCCTGGGTGGTTCCTGAAGGACCTGCTGCTGTGGGCGTTGGAAGTCACGTCTGCCGTTCCGGGCTCGGAGGTTGGTGGAGTAAACGAACGCTCCACCTGATCCAATCCAGCGCGTTCTCGGTCAGTCAAGTGCCACCGGGTCACCGATTGGCTTCGATGCGCAAGCGGTTGTGGCGGTTTGTGAAGCAGAAAAGGCCAGTACGACACCCGGGAGACGGCGCTTTGTAATGGATTCTTGACGTAGGGCGACGCGCTCGACCGATCGAAGAGGCGATAGTCTCGCCGGAGTTGGCGTAGGTCACACCGGTGCGCGGGGGTTGCTCCGGTGTCGTGACGCATCACTCGTGGCGCCGTCGTGCGCCCGGCCGTGTTGCTGAAAACGTCGATCATCATCGGACAGAAGCGTGCGTCGCGCGGTGCGCACGACTTCATGAAGGAGGCATGGTGTCCACGACCGAGGTGGACGCGACCTCCCCCCGTCTCTCGGCTTCGCACGAGCGGCACGACCAGGGGGGACCCCGACGGTCGGCGGCCTCGTCCGTCCGCCGGGGCCTGCGGGGATTCGCCGACCGGTGGCCCTTCCAGCGCAAGCTCAACGTTCTCGTCGGTGTCCCGCTGACGGTGATCGCGCTGCTGCTGACGTGGGTCATCGCCGACCTGGTGCAGGAGTCCGACAACTCGGAGTCGGCGGCCCGGCTGGTCCGCGACAGCGCGCAGGTCGCCCAGTTGGTGGCCGACGTGCAGGCCGAGCACCAGCAGGCGATCCTGCTCTCCGTGCGTTACGAGGCGTCCTTCGACGGGGGCACGCCCTCCACCTCGGCCTACCGGATCGCCCAGCTCGCCGTGGACGCGCAGATCCAGAAGGTGCGCGACGCCTTCGGCGACCGGCTGCCGGACACCGAGGCGCGGGCGCTGCGCGAGATCGAGGGCCTGGCCGGCCTGCGGGACACCATCGAGCAGGGCTATCTGCCCGCCGACAACATCGACCCGGCGTACTCGGGTGCCGCCGACGGCGTCATCGACGGCCTCGGCCTGGAGCGCAACGCCGCCCTGGCCACCACCTTCACCGGCAGCCTGCTCGACTCGCTGCTGCGGGCCGACGCCGCCCACGGCGCCTACGAGACCGGCGTGTTCTCCGCGCGCACCGGTGACAGCAACGCGCTCATCGAGTTCACCGGCGCTGTCGGCTCGCACGAGCTGTACACCTACCAGACCGAGCGTTTCGCACGCTTCGCCACCGAGGCGCAGACCGACCTCCTCGGCGACATCGAGCACAACGCGGCGCAGGCCGTCATCGGCCGGCACTACGCCGAACTCGCCGTCGACCCCAGCGCGTTGCAGGCGGAGTCCAAGAACGAAATCCGCGTCGCGTTCCGCCAGGCGCTGGACTCCTACCACCACTACAACGAGCAGGCCGAGACCCGGCTGGCCATCACCGGCTCGCTCATCCACCAGATCGCCGACCGCGCCGACGACGCGGCCGCCAGCGCCCAGTGGCGCGCGGGTCTGCTGCTGAGCCTGGCACTGCTGGGCTTCGCCGTCTGGATCGGTCTCGCGGCGCTGGTGCGCCGCTCCGTGATCCGCCCGGTGCTGGCCCTGACGGGGGCCGCGCAGGAGGTCGCCGACGTCGCCGGGCGCGAGCTGGCCCGGGTGGCCGACGACGACGCCGAGGAGAGCGGGCCGCCGCGGCTTCGCGAGCTGCCGGTCACCGCCGACGACGAGATCGGCGCGCTGGCCGAGGCCCTGAACAACGTCCAGACGACCGCGGCGGCACTGCTGGAACGCCAGGTGCTCAGCCGGCGCAACGTCGCCGAGATGTTCGGCAACGTGGGCCGCCGCGTCAGCAACCTGACCACTCGTCAGCTCTCGCTGATCGACGCGGTGGAGCGCGGCGAGACCGACCCCGCGCTGCTCGAACGCCTTTACTCCATCGACCACATCGCGGTCCGGCTGCGCCGCAACGCCGACAGCCTGATGCTGCTGGCGGGTATTCGCGAAACCGTTCTCGACGCCGGTCCGGCCGCCCTCACCAACGTGGTCCGCGCCTCGCTCGGCCAGATCGAGGGCTTCCAGCGCGTGCAGTTGTACGCCGGCACCGAGGTCATGGTCGAGCCCGACATCATCGGCGACCTGACCCTGATGATCGCCGAACTCCTGGAGAACGCCGTGTCGTTCTCCCCCGAGGGCAGCCCCGTCGAGGTACGGGTGCGGCCCGGCGACGACGGCGCGACGATCACCGTCGCCGACCACGGCCTGGGCATGAGCGCCGACCGGCTCGCCGAGGAGAACGCCCGCCTGGTGCGCCGCGAGCGCCTCGACCTCGTCCCGACCAAGGTGCTCGGCCTGTTCGTGGTCGGCGCGCTGGCCCGCCGCTGGGACATCGACGTCACCCTCACGCGCACCCCGGGCGGCGGCGTGACGGCGGAGGTCGCCATCCCCTCCGCCCTGCTCCTGACCCTGAGCGGGGCGGCCCTGCGGGGAGCGGCCCCGGCGACGGCGGCACTCCCCTCCGGCGCGAAGACCGCCCTGGCGTCCGGTACGACGGCGGGTACGGCGCCCGCTGCGACACCCGCTGCGAAGGCAGCCGCCCTGCCGGGTACGCCGGAATCCCCCACCGCGCCCGCCGCGGCCCAGGCCGGCACGGACGCGGCGGAGGACCAGGACCCGGTCCCCCTCCCCCGCAGGGTGCCCCGACGCGAGACGGCCGAGCCCGAGCCCGATGCCGAGCCCGGTGCGAAGTCCGCCACGGTCGCCGTCCCCGTCCCCGTCCCGCGTGCCGAGGAGCCGACGGTCCACGACCGTACGGCGGAGCCCGTGCCGCACGCACGTACCGGACCCCCCGGCACCGAGCCCGCCGGCGTCGCCGTACGCCCCGAAGCGCGTGCCGATGCCGACCTGCCGGGCGCCGGGCCGTCCGCCGCCCGCACGCACGACGCCGCCCCCGCCGGCAGCCATGACGCCGACGGCCCGCCCCGCCCGGCGGCGGATCCGGCCCCCGACGGTGCCCGTACCCTCCGCCGCCGTGTCCGCGGGGCCACCCTGCGGACCACCGCGGAGGCCGCCGCCCAGCAGAGCGCGCGGCTGTCGCCGCCTCCGCCCGCCGACGCGGACGCCGTCCGCTGCGCGCTGGAGGAGTTCGAGGCGGCCGTGGAGCGCGCCCACCGCGACACCGGCGAGCACCCTCGCCCGACGACCGACGGTCCCGCCCTCCGCAACGGCGCCGAGCGCAACGCCGACGACGGTACGACCGACCGCCGGGCCGACCGCCGGGCCGAGCGCCGGGCGGACGACCGGACCGACGACAACCGGGCCGATGACGACCGGGCCGACGACGACCGGATCACCACGCACCACCAGAACCACCAGAACCACCTTCCGGAAGGAGCCGAGCAGTGAGCACGTCGACAGGTGACACTCCCGCGGGAGACGCCACGCCGACCGACCTGCGGGCCGCCGCAGCCGACTTCACCTGGCTGCTCAACCGTTTCGCCACCGAGACGGCAGGAGTCGTGGACGCCATCGCGGTGTCCACCGACGGCCTGCTGATCGCGGTGTCGGAACTGCGCGAGCACGCCGACTCCGAGCGGCTGGCCGCGATCGTCTCCGGCATCACCAGCCTGGCCGCGGGCGCCTCCGGCAACTACGGCCTGGGCGGCCTGAACAAGGTCATCATCGATCTGGAGGGCGGCCATGTGCTGGTCTCCGCGATCGGCAGCGGCGCCGTGCTCGGCGTGGTCACCGACAAGGAGGCCAAGCTGGGCAACATCGCCTACGAGATGACCGTGTTCGCCAACCGGGCCGGCACCGCGCTCAGCCCCCAGCTCGTGCTGGAACTGAAGAACAGCGTCGGCGCCACCAGGTCGCGCTGAGCGCCCACCGCCGGCCGAGAGAGGAAACCCACCACCGATGGCGGACGGCCGCACTCCGCGCGGCGCCGGCGAGGACGGCGTCACACCCGTCGGCCCGGCGTCCGCCGTCCGGCCCTTCCTGGTCACCGCCGGCCGGGTGGCGGGCGCGGGTGAGGCCGCGACCGGCCGGCCGATGCCCGTGGAGACCCAGTTGGTGGCCACCGCCGCCGGGCTCGAAGCGCTCGGCCGGCTCTCCTTCGAACAGCACGACATCGTCGCCGCGTGCAGGCAGCCGCAGTCGATCGCGGAGATCGCGGCCCGATTGCGGCTGCATCTGAACGTGGTGCGGGTCCTCGCCGAGGACCTGCGCGCGGCCGGGCAGTTGTCGGTCCACGTGCCCGACTCCGGCGTCACCCATGACGCGTCCGTCCTGCGCAGGGTTATCGATGGCCTGCGGGCCATCCCCGACTCCCGGGGGGTACTCCGTGACTCCGACTGAACCGCTTGTCGGCCATTTCGCCGGTCAGGCCGCCGTACGGCCGCCGCTGCCGGTGAAACTGGTGATCGCGGGCGGCTTCGGCGTGGGCAAGACCACCGCCGTCGGCTCGATCTCCGAGATCGAGCCGCTGACCACCGAGGCGGCCATCACCGAGGTGGCGGCGGGGGTGGACGACCTCAGCCACACCCCGCGCAAGACCACCACCACGGTCGCGATGGACTTCGGCTGCATCACCATCGACCCGACCCTGAAGCTCTATCTGTTCGGCACGCCCGGACAGGAGCGGTTCGGCTTCATGTGGGACGACATCGTGGAGGGCGCGGTCGGCGGGCTCGTCATCGTCGACACCCGCCGCCTCGACGACTGCTATGCCGCCGTCGACTACTTCGAGCACAAGCGGATCCCGTTCGCCGTTGCCGTAAACGCTTTCGACGGTCAGGTCGAACACGGGCTGGACGAGGTCCGCTGGGCCCTCGACGTGTCCGAGGGCGTCCCGGTGCTGGTCTTCGACGCCCGCGAGCGCGGCTCGGTGCGGGACGCGCTGCTGGTGGTCCTGGAGCAGGCGCTGGCCCGGTCGCAGGGGTGAGGGCACCTCACCCTGATCGGGCGGTGCGGGAATACCCTTGATCGTCGGGCCGGTTGTGCCGGGCATGAGCAGCCTCGACGCACGGACGATCACCAACCCGCCCGCCCTGCACGATCCGACGCCCTTCGGCTACAGCCACGCCGTCTCGGCGCCCGGCGAACTCGTCTTCATCGCCGGGCAGTACGCCTCCGACGCCTCCGGCACGCCCGTGCCGGGTGACTTCGCCGCGCAGGTCGACCTCGCCTTCGACCGGCTGGAGTCGGCGCTGGCCGGGGTGGGCCTCGGCCCGGAACACGTCGTACGGCTGGGCTCGTTCGTCGTCGACCACGACCTGGCCAAGCTGGAAACCCTCGGTAAGGCGTTGCACGCCCGTTTCGGCGAGCGGCTCCCCGCGCAGACCCTCAGCGGGGTGGCCGCGCTGGCCCTGCCGGGGATGCTGTTCGAGGTGGACGCGATCGCCGTACGGCCCGCCCCGGCGGTCTGACGCCCGACGGCCCGCCGCGGACAGCAAAACAGCCCGAGCGCCCCCCGGCACGCCGTCCGGCTGTCCGGCTGTCCGGCTGTCCGGCTGTCCGGCTGTCCGGCTGTTCGCGATCCGGCCGCTACGCGCTTCTGCGTACCCCTGGTGACACCGCCACCTTGGTGATCGCCCAGAACACGGCGAGGGTGGCCAGGGCCATGCCGGCGGTGAGGCTGGCGCCGCCGACGACCTTCTCGTAGTCGCGCTGGTAGAGGCCGTCGATGATGTAGCGGCCGAGTCCGCCGAGGCTGACGTACGCGGCGATCGTGGCGGTGGAGACGATCTGGATGGCGGCCGAGCGCAGGCCGCCGAGGATCAGCGGGAGGGCGGCCGGCAGTTCCACGTGGAGGAGGATCCTTTTCTCGGTCATGCCCATGCCGCGCGCGGCGTCCACCGGGGACGGGTCGACGGAGCGCATCGCCTCGTAGGTGGTGATCAGGATGGGCGGGACGGCGAGGGTGACCAGCGGGATCATCACGGGCAGCATGCCGAAGCCGATCAGCATCGTCATCAGCACGAGCAGACCGAAGGTGGGCAGGGCCCGTGCCGCGGTGGCGATGAGGGAGAGGGCGTTGCCGCCGCGGCCGTAGTGCCCGGTGATCAGGCCGACCGGCAGTCCGATCACGGCGGCGTACGCAAGCGCTTCCAGCGTGTATCCGAGGTGTTCGCTCAGACGGGTGGGGATGCCGTCGTAGCCCTGCCAGTGGGCGCTGTCGCTGAAGAAGTCGCTGACGAATTCGAGTACGTTCACCGGGCTGCGTCCTTCAGGGCGGGTTCGGCCGCCGGTACGGGCCGGGTGCCGGCGGTCCTGGGCGTCGTGCGGCGGCCGGTGCCGCTGCCGCTGCCGCCGATGCCTCCGCTCGGCATCCAGGGGGTGAGCAGGACGCGTACGAGCACCAGCGCGGCGTCGGCGAGCATCGCCAGGACGGCCATGGTGATGACGGCGTTCCAGGCGAGTTCGGGACGGTTGTAGATGGTGGCGTCGTGGAGCAGGTTGCCGAGGGCGCCCTGGTTGCCGATGAGGGTGCCGACGCTGACCAGACTGATGCTGGAGACGGTGGCCACCCTCAGCCCGGCGATGATCGCGGGCACCGCGATCGGCAACTGGACCTGGAGATAGCGGCGTACGGGCCCGAAGCCCATGGCGGTGGCCGCGGCGAGCGTCTCCTGCGGCACCGAGCGCACCGCGTCGACGATCGCGGGAACCAGCACGACCAGGCTGTACACGGTCAGCGGGATCATCACGGTCAGTTCGGTCTGGCCGGTGTAGTCGATGAGGACGACGAAGAAGGCCAGCGACGGGATGGCGTACAGCACGGTGGTCACCCACAGCACCGGCCCGTACAACCAGCGCATCCGCACGCAGAGTTGGCCGAGCGGGAGGGCGAGCAGCAGGCCGGCCAGGACGGGCAGCAGGGCCTCGCGCAGGTGCAGTCCGATGAGGCCCCACCAGCTGTGCTGGAGATCGCTGGGGATGTCGAAGAAGCCGCTCATCGCAGGGCCTTGGGCGGGCTGACGCTGTCCTCGTGGGCGCCGCGGATCGCGTCGCCGATGGCCTGCTGGGAGACGACTCCGGCGGCTCGTCCTTCACCGTCCACGGCGACCGCCCAGCCGGTGGGCGAGAGCACGGCGCAGTCGAGGGCGGCCCGCAGCGACTCCTGTCCGGCCACGAACGGCCGCCCGTGGGACAGCAGTCGGCCGCGGTCGATGCGGCCCGCGGTCAGCCGGTCCGGCTCGCTCCAGCCGAGGGGCTTGCCGTCGACGTCGGTGACGAGGAGGTAGGGCGCTCCGGCGTCGGCGCGGGCGGCGATCTGCTGGGCGGTGGCGTCGACGGCGACGATCGGCGCGGTGAGCAGGTCGAGTCCGGCCGAGGAGAAGAACGACAGGCGCCGGATGCCGCGGTCGGCGCCGAGGAAGTCCTCGACGAACGCGTCGGCGGGGCTCGACAGGAGTTCGGCGGGCGGCGCGAACTGGGCGAGACGGCCGCCGGTGCGCAGTACGGCGACCATCGTGCCGATCTTGACGGCTTCGTCGATGTCGTGCGTGACGAAGACGATGGTCTTGCCCAACTCCTCCTGTATGCGCAGGAGTTCGTCTTGAAGTCCCTTGCGCACGACGGGGTCGACGGCCGAGAAGGGTTCGTCCATCAGCAGGACCGGCGGGTCGGCGGCGAGGGCGCGGGCGACGCCGACCCGCTGCTGCTGTCCGCCGGAGAGCTGATAGGGGTAGCGCTTGGCGAGCGAGACGTCGAGGCCGACGCGTTCCATCAACTCGCGGGCGCGCGCCCGGGACTTGTCCTTGCTCCAGCCGAGCAGCCGGGGCACGGTGGCGATGTTGTCGATGATCGTGCGGTGCTGGAAGAGTCCGGCGTTCTGGATGACGTAACCCATGGAACGGCGCAGGATGTTGACCGGCTGCCGGCGGCTGTCGACGCCGTCGATGAGGATGGTGCCCTCGCTCGGCTCGACCATCCGGTTGATCATGCGCAGGGTCGTCGTCTTGCCGCATCCCGAGGGTCCGACGAGGACGGTGATCGAGCGGTCGGGTATCTCGAGCGAGAGGCGGTCGACCGCCACCGTTCCGTCCGGGTACCGCTTGGTGACTGAATCTATCCGTATCAAAGCGCCGAATACCCTTCGGGTCTGGCCGTGTCTGCCCGCTCTCGACCACGCAGGTTCCGAGCCGTTGCGGGGAGAGTCTAGACCGCTTGTGTTGCGGGGGTTTTGACGGGCGGAGCGGACTTCGTCCCCCGGTTCCTCACCAGATCAGCAGGCCTCCGCCGAGCCGCCGCGCGTACCGTGCGCTCGCCTCGATGGCGTCCAGGCGGCTCTCGATGTGCCGGGCGTGCTGCTCGACCGTCCGGTCGGGCGAGCAGGTCTCGGTGGCGAGCCGGGTCAACTCGGCGCGCACCAGGGCGATCTCGTCCAGGAAGGCGGGGATCTGTCCGGGGGTCACGACATCGCCGTCGGCCTCGGCCTCGGCCTCGACATGGCCGTCGCTCTGGTGGACGTCGACCAGCGCGGGCAGGAAGCGGGCGCCGATGCGGCGGATCGACGGCGAGCCCCACACCTTCGTACGCCAGGACTCGGGGCCGGCGAGGTCGGTTCCGTCGGGCCTGGGGTCCTCCGCCATGCCGAGGATGTGGCGGCTGCCGTCCTCACGCGGGAGGAAGATCTCACTGGTCAGGCTCATGCCGGCAGTTCACCATGCGGTGCGCGGTGGGGCCACGCCTTTTCCTCGGCCCCCGCCCCATCCCCTTCCTGCGCCTGGGGCGGCGCCCCAGAGCCCCCTACGGCCTGGACGGCCCCGTCCTCGAACGCCGGACGGACTGGAGCCGCTCACCGCGTCGGGCGGGCACGGATGCCGGGGTCGGAGCCCGTGGGGTCGGGACCGGAAGGGGCGGCGGGACGAGGGGACCACCTCACACGCTCAGGCCACCCCTGCCCCCGCCGACGAAAATCCCGCCGTACGCACGACACTTCGCCCCGCGTCCACGGCGTACACCTCGCAACCCGCCAGGCCCGCCGCCCAGTCGACGCCGTCCCTTCCCATCGCGAAGGCGGCCGTCGCCACCGCGTCCGCCTCCGTCAGCGTCGACGCCACGACGCTGACGGAGAGCAGCCCGGTCGCCGCGACCCCGCTGCGCCCGTCGATGATGTGGTCGCCGCGTTCGTAGCGCGCGGAGGTCGCGACCGCACCGTCGGTCAGCTCCAGGACCGTGCACACCTTGTCGGCGATCTCCGGGTGCCGTATCCCCACCCGCCAGGGTCCTCCGCCGACGACGACGTCACCGCCGGCGTTGAGGCAGAAGCGCCCCGCACCGGCGGCGGTCAGCCGCTCCGCCGCCCGCTGCACCGACCAGCCCTTGACGATCGCGCAGGGGTCGAACCCCCGTCCGGGCAGCCGGGCGTCGAAGGCTCCGCCGGTGGCGACCCGGTACCGCTCGCACAGGGCGAGGATCTCCACGAGGTCGGCACTGAGCCGGGAGGCGGGCAGTTCGCCCCGGCCGTACCGGGACACCTCGCTGCCGGGCTTGAACGGGCTGAACCGTTCGTCCACCTCGCGCAGCCAGGCGAACACGGCGTCCCCGGCCTCGGACAGGACGTCGGCGTCGGCGCCGCCCTCGATGTCGTCGACGCGCAGGGAGACCGGGAACCCCATCACCTGCTCGACGCGGTGCACGTCAGGCGCCCTTCGCGTCGATCGCCGCCTGGAGGGACTCCTTGTAGCCCTCGCTGGTCAGGGTCGCGCCGGACACCGTGTCGATGTCCGCGCTCTGCGCCTGAAGCGTCTCCGAGATCAACGTCGGCACGGCCGCCGTGGTCTGCGGATGGTTCGGCTGCTTCAGCATCCGCACCGCGCTGATCACGTCACCCTCGAAGGTGAGCTCGACCTGCACATCCCCCTTCTCGGTCCCCACCGTCGGGCCCTTCACCACGACGCCGGTCCCGGAGGAGGAGGTGGAGGGGGGCGAGGCCGGCGCGGCGACCTCGGTGGACGAGGTGCCCGTCGACACGTCGTAGCGCCAGACGGGGATGAGTCCGGCCACGGACAGGACCAGGACAGGTATGGCTCGCTTCACGTCGTCTCTCTCATCCCGCCAGGCTGAAGCGTTCGAAGTGGATCTGCGTCCGGGGCACGTCCAGCGCGCGCAGGCTGCCCAGGACGGCGTTCATCATCGGGGGCGGCCCGCACAGGAAGACGTCCCGGTCGGCGATGTCCGGCACGAGGCGGAGCAGTTCGCCGGGCGCCAGCCGGTCGGGCACCGGCGGCCCGGTGACCAGGTGCAGCTCGGCGCCCTTGAGGTGGGCGAGGTCGCGCAGCTCGTCGTAGAGGACGGCGTCCCGGTCGGAGCCCACGCGGTAGATGACGACGGCGTGGCCGTGCAGCTCCTCCAGGAGGGCGCGGATGGGGGTGACGCCGACGCCGCCGGCGACCAGGACGGCCTCCGGCCGGGTGCGGTGCATCGCGGTGAAGGCGCCGTAGGGGCCCTCGGCGAAGACGCGGGTGCCGGGCTTGAGGTGGCGCAGTCCGGCGGAGCCGTCGCCCGCGGCCTTGGCGGTCAGGCGCAGGGTGCGGCCGTCCGGCGCGGCGGACAACGAGAACGGGTTGGCCTGCCACCAGCGGTCCTTGGTGAGGAACCGCCACAGGAAGAACTGGCCCGCGCGGGCCGGCAGCCGGTCCAGGTCGCGGCCGGTGATGTACACGGAGACCACGTTGTCGGACTCGGGGACGACGGCCTCGACGCGCAGCTGGTGGCGCTGGTTCCGCCACAGCGGCAGCCCGAGCCGGCCGAGGAGGACCGAGCCGAGGGCGACGCCCCACAGGGTGTACCAGTACGTCGTGGCGGCGGAGGACGTGGTGAACGTCGTACCGGCGGCGACCTGGTGGGTGAAGGCGAGCACCACGGCGACGTAGGCGTAGAGGTGGATGAAGTGCCAGGTCTCGTACGCCAGCCGGCGGCGGGCCCAGCGGGCCGAGACGCCGCCGATGACGAGGATCAGCCCGAGCGCGACGACCGCGCGGAACACGCCCTCGACGGTCTCGGCGAGGTCGACGAGCTGGCTGACCGGGTCCATGGAGGAGGACCGGGCGTAGCCGAAGGTGATGAACACGACGTGCCCGACCAGCGTCCACAGGAGGCCGAAGCCGGTCCAGCGGTGCCAGTTGGTGAGCCGGTCCATGCCGATCCGGCGGTCCAGCCACGGCAGCCGGGCGACCAGCAGCAGTTGGAACGCCATCAGCAGGGCGGCGTAGAGGCCGGCGAAGCGGCCGATGACGACCAGGGCGTTGGAGGCGAAGCCGGCCTGGACGGCGAAGAGGGTCACGACGGCCGCGTTCGCGGCCAGCACGGCGTACAGGCCGGTGCGGGCCACGACCTTGGGACGTAGCGCCGTGGGGGGTACGGGAGGCGACTGGACGGTCGTCACGGACAGAAACTCCTTGATCGGGTCCTCAGGAGACAGAGCTTCGCCGCCCTTTGCTGTCGATACCCTGTCGTACAACTTTCAAGAAGGTATCGATCCGGATCAGCGGGCCACCGGGGTCTGGCGCCGGGGGCCGCGTGGCGCACTATGAGCGAGTGGAAAAAGTACGACTCCTGGTGGTGGACGACGACCCGCCGATCGCCGATCTCGTCGCGACGGTCGCCCGCTACGAGGGCTGGGACGCGGTCACCGCGAACACGGGCGAGGAGGCGCTGCGGCGCGCCGCCGAGTTCCGCCCGGACATCGTGGTGCTCGATCTGATGCTGCCCGACATCGACGGCTTCGGCGTCCTGGACCGGCTGCGCCGCTCCGGGACGATGGTGCCGGTGGTGTTCCTGACCGCCCGGGACGGGGTCGCCGACCGGGTCGCGGGACTGACCCGCGGCGGTGACGACTACCTGGTCAAGCCGTTCGCCGTGGAGGAGCTGATGGCGCGGCTGCGGACCGTGCTGCGGCGCAGCGCGGGCCCGGCGTTCCAGCGCTCGGTGCTGCGGGTCGGGGACCTGTCGATGGACGAGGACACCCGTGAGGTGCGGCGCGGCGACAGCCTGCTGACGCTCACCCCGACCGAGTACGAGGTGCTGCGCTATCTGATGCGCAAGTCGCCGACGGTCCTCACCAAGGCGCAGATCCTCGACCACGTGTGGGAGTACGGCTTCGGCGGCCGCTCCAACGTGGTGGAACTCGTCGTCAGCCGCCTGCGCCGCAAGCTCGACGCGACGACGGGCGAGCCACTGATCCAGACGGTGCGCGGATTCGGCTACGTGGTCCGGCAGGCCGCCGAGTGATCCGCCGCGCCTGGCGGTCGTACCGCAGGCTGCGGCTCGGCACCCGGCTCGCCCTGGGCCTGGGCGCGCTGTCGCTGGTGGTGTTCGCGGTGGTGGGCACCGCGCTGACGGCGTACATGCGCGACTATCTGCAGCACCAGCTGGGCTACCAGATGAAGGTCGTGCAGACCGTGCAGTCCAAGGACGCCGCGGCGCACGGCACGGTGACCCAGAAGCCGTACTGGGGCTGGTTCTCCGCGGTGTACGACGTGTCGGGCGGCTCGGTCGTGCTGCGGCAGCCCGCCGACATCCCGCACGACACCCGCCCCCTCACCCGGTTCGCCGAGGACATGGCGGACTCGGACACCGAGCTGCTGCGCACCGTGAAACTCGACGGCGAAGGCGTGTACCGGCTGCGGGGCTGCGAGGTCGAGCCCGGCGTGGTGCTGATCAGCGCGGCGCCCATGAAGGACATCGACGACACCATCGAGCAGCTGGTCACCGTGCAGGTCATCGCCTTCGGCCTGGCACTGCTGGGGCTGGTGGTGGCCGGGCGGGCACTGCTGCGACGCGGGCTGAAGCCGCTGAGCGACATGGCGCACACCGCGCACGGCATCGCCTCGCACGACCTGACCGAGTCGGCGTCCCGGCTGCACGTGCGCGCGGACGCGCCCGGCGGCGGGCCGGAGGTGGAGGAGCTGCGCACGGCGTTCAACACCATGCTGGAGCACATCGACGCCTCCCTCGCGGTGCGGGCCGAGGCCGAGCAGCGCCTGCGCCGCTTCGTCGCGGACGCCTCCCACGAGCTGCGCACCCCGCTGATGTCCGTACGCGGTTACGCCGACCTCTTCCAGTACGCGCCCGCCAACGCGCCCGCGGAACGCGACAGGCACCTGGCCAGGCTGCGCGCCGAGGCCGCCCGCATGGGTGTGCTCCTCGACGACCTCCTGCTGCTGGCGCGGCTGGACGCGGCCGAGGTGGAGACCCCGCTGCGCACGGAGGACGCCGACCTGGTGGACCTGGTCGAGCAGGCCGCCGACGCGTTCCGCGCGAGCCACCCCGGTCATCCGCTGACGGTGGGGCCGGGCCCGGCGGCGGTCCGGCTGCGGCTCGACCCGCAGCGCGTCCGGCAGGTCCTGGACAACCTCCTCACCAACGCGGCCGTGCACACCCCGGCCGGCACACCGGTGACCGTCCGGGTGACGGTGGGTCCGCACACGGCACAGGTGCGCGTCATCGACGAGGGACCCGGTATCCCGCCCGGCGACCGTGCGCGCGTCTTCGACCGCTTCTACCGCGTCGACAAGGCCCGCAGCCGCGACCGCGGCGGCAGCGGACTCGGCCTGGCGGTGGCCCGTTCCCTGGTCGAGGCCCACGGCGGAACCCTCGGCCTGGGCGACGACCCGGCCCGCACGGTCTTCACCGTCACGCTGCCCCTGCGGCCGGCCCGGTGAGGCACCGGGCACGCGGACCGGGTCCGGGGTGCGGATGCTGTCGGCGAATCCCGTCAAGCCCGAGCAACGGGCTGATTCTGGCCAGGGACACGCCGTGGAAGCGGCAGTTCGGCGGCCCGTATCCGCCCGTCAGCGTCCGCCGAGCGGACTCGCCGACAGCGTCCGGGTGCGGAGCGAGGCTCCGGCTCCGCGCCCCGCGGGTGAGCGGGCCGGGCGCCGGGCAGACATCTCACACCACCCGTCGCGCCACCCCTGGCACCACCGCGGTCGCCCCTGTGCCCGCACACCGTCGGTTTGCGGACACCACACCGTCACACCGGACGGGAACGCCTGCCCCGTCCCCTTCCGTCCCCGCTCCTCCCC
>NZ_JARGEF010000520.1:0-1098 GCF_033794725.1 Streptomyces sp. ID05-39B
GACCACAGACAAACCGGGTCGGCCCGTAGGACACAGAGGACAGGGCGTCACGACTGCGTCAGGCTTTCGCAAGACGTACGGCCCGCCTCCCGCAAGCCATCCCGGACCGTCACCGTTGGCAGGGCGCCTGTCCACGCCGCGGAAAATCGTGCGAAATGGTGCCTGCCGCGCTTTCTGACCGGACTGGGAACCATCAGCTACTCGGTCTATCTGATGCATCCGGTTCTGCTGACGGTCATCGACAGCACGGTCGGCCGACGTGAGCAAGACAGTCTCGCGCTCGAAGTGGCGTTCTTCACCGTGCTGCTGCCCCTGTGCCTGCTGACCTACCGTTACATCGAAGCTCCGAGCCAGACCTGGGGCCGCAGGCTGGCACGCCGCGTACCGCCATCGTGACGAGCGCCCGCGCCACACTCACTCCGTCGCGGGTGACCCCTGCCGACGCAGCGGGCAGCCCTTCTGGCGACGCGGAGAGTTGGGTACTCCACCCACCGCACGGTCTTCGGGCTGGAACCCGGTCAGTCGCTGCCTGAACGCCTCGAAGAAAACAGCAGGTGAAAGGCCTCACGTAACCAGAACAGGACTAAAGCTTACTATATATGACACACACGCACACACAAGAACGGACTCAAATACCCCACCTCTGAGTCGCTTCAGTCGCTCCAACGCCCCTACCACCGGCCTGCCCTGCACCTTCATGCAGACCAAGAGCAGCGACCGGAGAGTCGCTGGGTAGCTGAACTCCAGTAACTGCCTCGGCCAGTCCGACAACGACCCCAGCGACCCAACGACCGACATCACGCACGCAACCACGGACGGCACCTCGTCCAGATGATCAGCCGCTCCCAGGCGGTTCGCCTGCATGCCGACCGTCCAGAGCAGTGGAGGGCAACGGGAACCGGCTGCCTCATCGCCACGAGCCAACGTTCCTTGAACAGGCCACGGCCTCTCCTGACAACTGCTCCGCGTTCCCGATGCACCTGAG
The DNA here is from genome assembly GCF_033794725.1 of Streptomyces sp. ID05-39B. NCBI lineage: Bacteria > Bacillati > Actinomycetota > Actinomycetes > Kitasatosporales > Streptomycetaceae > Streptomyces > Streptomyces sp. ID05-39B. Next base: position 986 of record NZ_JARGEF010000520.1, read on the forward strand.
CAGTGGCACGGCGGTGATCGTGAAAGGGATGCCGTCGATGGACGAAGCTGTCGGCACTGGAGGCTTCAGATGGTCGTCGCTCACAGCAGTGGTCGAAGGCGGCCGAAGGCATC
>NZ_JARGEF010000521.1:0-1042 GCF_033794725.1 Streptomyces sp. ID05-39B
GACGAGGAGGAGGGCGAGGAGGAGCGGGTTGGTGGTGCGGGTGGCGGCCGTCCCCCAACTCCACCCCGGCGCCTGGTGGCTGTGGGCGCTGGGCCTCGGCACGGCCGCCACCCGCACCACCAACCCGCTCCTCCTCGCCCTCCTCCTCGTCACCTCCGCCTACGTCGTCCTCACCTGCCGCCCCGACACCCCCTGGTCCCGCTCCTACTCCGCCTTCCTGCACCTCGCCCTCGCCGTGCTCGTCATCCGCCTCGTCTTCGTCGTGGTCCTCGGCTCCCCCGTCCCCGGCTCGCACGTGATCGTGACGCTCCCCGAGGTCCCGCTCCCCGACTGGGCGCAGGGCATCCGGCTGGGCGGCAGGGTGACCGCCGAGGGTGTCGTCTTCGCGCTGTACGACGGCCTGCGCCTGGCGACCCTCCTGGTCTGCGTCGGCGCCGCGAACGCCCTCGCGAGCCCCTCGCGGCTCCTGAAGTCCCTGCCCGGCGCCCTGTACGAGGCGGGGGTCGCCGTCGTCGTGGCGCTGACCTTCGCGCCTCATCTCATCGCCGACGTGCAGCGCCTGCGCGCCGCCCGCCGGCTGCGTGGCCGCCCGGACCGGGGTCTGCGCGGCCTGTTGCAGGTGGCGCTCCCGGTCCTGGAGGGCGCCCTGGAACGCTCGGTCGCCCTCGCCGCCGCGATGGACGCCCGCGGCTACGGCCGTACCGCCGACGTCCCCGCCCGTGTCCGCCGTACGACGGCCGTCCTCACCCTGGGCGGCCTGCTCGGCGTCTGCGCGGGGACGTACGGCCTGCTCACCGCGGCGGGAGGCACGTACGGGCTGCCGGTGCTGGTGGCCGGAGTGGCCGCCGCGCTGGCCGGGCTGCGGCTGGGCGGGCGGCGCTCGCCGCGCACCCGCTACCGCCCGGACCGCTGGACCCCGCGCGCCTGCCTGGTCGCCGGGTCGGGTGTCGCGGTCGCCGCGCTGATGACGCTCGCCGGTTCCGCCGACCCGGAGGCCCTGCATCCCGGCGTGATCCCCCTGACCGCCCCCGCACTCCCCCTC
>NZ_JARGEF010000522.1:0-1011 GCF_033794725.1 Streptomyces sp. ID05-39B
AGTTTTTTTAAGGGCCCTGCACCCCCTCGTCCAGGACTTCCTCGACACCCTCCCCAGCGACCGACGCGACCGCTACACCGGCCGCTGCGCCGAAGCACTCCTCATCTCCCGGCACATCGCCGCGGCCGACGCCACCCGCAGCAGACGCGCCACCCGCAGACCCATGACCAACGGCGAAGCCCGCAAAGCACTCAAACAGGCGAAACTCACCGCCCGGCGCATCCGCGAGGACGGCGACCCCCTCCACGGCAGCTTCGCCGCCCCCTGCCGTGCCTGCACCGCCCTCAGCGCCCACTTCGGCGTCCGCATCGTCGACCCCACCGACGAGAGCTGACCTCACCCCACACACCACCCCGCGCCGCCCCACGACCCCGACGAACGAAGGGCAGATGCACCCCGACCGCACCACCACACGCTTCGCCGTACCCGCCGACGCCGCCCTGCGCGCCGCCGGCTGGCAACCCGGACGCTGGGACATCAAACAGGCCGAAATCTGGGCCGACGCCCTACGCGAACACACCTCACCGGCCGGCCACCGCCACGCCGTCTTCCCCGCCGCCGTCGAGGCCTGGGCCGAATTCGGCGGCCTCCACATCACCCCCACAGGACCTGGCCGCCAGATCGCCCCCGCAGCCGTCCACCTCGACCCCCTCCACGGCCTCCACCTCGCCCGCACCCTCGCCGACCTCGGCCGCGCCCTCGACACCGACGTCAGCCCCCTGGGCGCCGAGACCGACAGCCACTCCCTCCTCGCCATCGACGCCGAAGGCCGCGTCTACGCCCTCGACCACACCGGCGACTGGTACCTCGGCCCCACCATCGACCAAGCCCTCACCGCTCTCATCTCCGGCGTCGAACCCGTCCGCCTCACCGCAGGCTGACCCCCCGGGGCCCTCACCCCTACTCCGCCGGAATCACCGCCGACACCCGGAAACCCCCCGCATCCGTCGGCCCCGACACGAACCCCCCAGGCAAGCGCAACCTTTGGGGGGGACCCTGGAGGGGGGGGGA
>NZ_JARGEF010000523.1:0-998 GCF_033794725.1 Streptomyces sp. ID05-39B
GGCGTGTTGTTCGGTGGGGGCGCGTGTGGGGTGAGGCGGCGCGTGCCGGGCGAGATGGTTCGGTTCGCGCGCTTCCACGTTCGTGTGGTGATCGGTTGTTTCTGGTGCGCGCCCAACTCGGTCTTACGACACTGGGATTCAGTGCGCCGTGCTCTCCCCGGACGCGGCCCTCCGCATCTCCCCTTTCCGGCCGGAGGTGCCGTCGTCATGCGCCGTGGTGTCCGCAGGACCGAACTACTCGCTTCCCTGGTCGTCTTCCTCGTCGCGCTGCCCGTGTGCGTGGGCATGGCCCTGACCTGCGGAGTACCCGCCGAGCTGGGGTTGGCCACCGGCGCGATCGGCGGGTCGGCCGCCTCGCTGATGCGGCTGGGGCGGTGGTCCCGGGTCGTGCCGGTGGCCGTCGTCCGGGGGATGCTCGCCGGCATCGGGATCATCCTGGTCGCCGGGCAGGTGTACGCCCTCGGGGACACGGCCGTACCGGCGAGCGGGCTCGGGAAGCTCGCCGGGCTGGTCAGCCAGGCCGGGTCGGGGGATCCGGTGGCGTTGTCGGTGGGGGGTGCCACCCTGGTCGTGTCGCTGTTGTGGGGGCGGTGGCGGCGGGGTGCGCGGCTGGTTCCGGCGCCGCTGGTCGCGGTGATGTCGGCGGCGGCCGTGACCTGGGCACTCGACCTGGAGGTGCGGCGGATCGAGCTGGGCGGTCTGGCCGATGCCGTCCGGCTGCCGGGCGCGGCGGAGTGGGGGCGGCCGGCCGAAGTGGGGGTGATGGGTGCCGTCGTGGCGCTCGTGCTGGTCGCGTCGGCGCAGTCGTCGTCGGCGTGGGTGCCGCGTCGGGTGGGGGTGCAGGTGATGGTGGTCGGCGTGCTGGGGCTGCTCGGGGTGGTGGGGGTGGTCCCGGTCGCGGCGGTGGCCGCACTGCTTCTGTACGTCGGCTTCGGGCTCGTTCCCGTGCGGGAGGTGCGCGTGTGGTGGCGTGGGCATCGGGGTGAGGTGGCCGTGCT
>NZ_JARGEF010000524.1:0-963 GCF_033794725.1 Streptomyces sp. ID05-39B
CCGGCGGCCCCGCCCCGCGCACCCGTCGTCGAGGCCCCGCCGGACGCCGTCCGTCTCACCCGACGTGAGACACAGGTGGCCGAACTCGTCGCCGAGGGCCTCGCCAACCAGCAGATCGCCGACCGCCTGGTGATCGCCCGCCGCACCGCCGAGGGCCATGTGGAACGCATCCTCAGCAAGCTCGGGTTCAGCAACCGCAGCCAGATCGCCGCCTGGGTGACGGCCCAGCGGTGAGACGACGCCGCGCGGGGGTCCGCACCGGGACCGGATGCTGTTGGCGAATCCCGTCAGGCCAAGCAATAGGCAGATCCGGGCCAGAGAAACGCCGTAGAACCGGCAGTTTGCCGGCCCGTATCTGCCAATCAGCGTCCGCCGAGCGGATTCGCCAACAGCGTCCGCGACCGGACCCGAACCCGAGCCGAACCCTCAGCTTCAGCCCGCAACCCGAAACCCGAACCCTCAGCCCGCACCCGAAACCCGACCCGACCCGAGAGACCAGAGGGGCCGCCCGATGACCGTCCGAACCACACCGCCGCGGAAGGCGTTCGACCACCGTATGACCGCCCCCGGCACGGACGAGGCCTTCCTCGCCGCCGCGCTGCCCTTCCTCGCCGAGGGCCTCGCCGCAGCCGACGAGCCCCCGCCGGTGGCGATCGCCGCCCCCGCCAAACTGGACGCCCTGCGCGACGCCCTCGGCGCCGACGCCAAGGCGATCACCCTCGTCCCGCACACCGACTGGTACACCGGCTCCGCCGCCAACGCCGTGGCCCGCGCCGCCGGTCACCTCGCCGCGCACGCCGGCCCCGACGGCCGTGTCCACCTCCTCATGGAACCCGTGTGGAACGGCCGCGCCGGCCGTACCCCGCGCGAGAGCGCCGAGTGGCTCCGCTACGAGGCCCTCGCCAACCTCCTGTTCGCCCCCACGTCCACCACCGCCCTGTGCGTCTACGACACCCGCACCAC
>NZ_JARGEF010000525.1:0-957 GCF_033794725.1 Streptomyces sp. ID05-39B
CTAGGTTCTGTCCGGCGGATCACTGTCGGAGCCAGAGTCGGATCGCCGCGGTGGTGACGGTGCCGTGGAAGACGTAGGCCCTCTTGTCGTAACGGGTGGCCACGGCGCGGAAGTTCTTGAGCCGGTTGATGGTGCGCTCGACCTCGTTGCGTCGCCGGTAGTGGTCCCGGTCGAAGCCGGCGGGCCTGCCGCCTTCTCTGCCTCTGCGGCGGCGGTTGGCCCGCTGGTCCTTCGGTTCCGGGATCGTGTGCCGGATGCGGCGTCTTCGCAGGTAGCGGCGGTTGCGGCGGGAGCTGTATGCCTTGTCGCCGCTGACGTGGTCGGGCCGGGTCCGGGGTCGCCCGCCCAACGGCCGGGGGACTCTGATCCGGTCCAGGACCTCGACCAGTTGCGGGGCATCGCCCCATTGGCCGGGGGTGAGCAGGAGGGCCAGTGGGCGGCAGCCGCCTTCGCCGGCGAGGTGGATCTTGCAGGTCAGGCCGCCCCGGGACCGTCCGAGTCCCTCGTCGGGGCGGTGGTGCCGGGGCGTTGTCCTTTTTTCGGGACCCGCGGCCGGGTCTTGCGGGCGCCGGCCGCGTGCTGATGGGCCCGGCAGGACGTCGAGTCGACGCCGACCATCGACCAGTCGATCCGCCCGGCGAGGTCGGCGTCGGCCTGGACCGACTGCAGGATCCGGTCCCAGGTGCCGTCCGCCGACCAGCGGCGATGCCGCTCGTAGATGGTCTTCCACGAGCCATAGCGTTCCGGCAGATCACGCCACGGAACACCGGTCCGGACCCGGAACAGGATCCCGTTGACCACGGTGCGGTGGTCGTTCCACCGGCCGCCCCGGCCACCCAAAGGTGGCAGATGCGGCTCAAGCAACGACCACTCGCGATTCGTCAGATCCCCCCGACCCATGACCGAACCAACGAGCGACCAGTCAGAAGGTCACATGATCCGCCGGACAGTGCCTAG
>NZ_JARGEF010000526.1:0-939 GCF_033794725.1 Streptomyces sp. ID05-39B
ACTCGACGCCGTCTTCTACGAACAGCGCCCCACCTTCGACTGGCACCCCGGCCTCCTCATCGACGGCGCCCGCGTCCAGGTCCCCTTCCTCGCCGACCTCGTCACCCTCGCCGACCCCACCAGCCCCTGGTCCTTCCTCAACTACCTGAAGACCCGCGAGCGCCTCTTCCCCTTCTACTTCGCCGAGCGCTTCCACACCCACCGCGCCGAATACGACGCCTACTGCCGCTGGGTCGCCGACAGCCTCCCCGCACTCCACTTCGGCCACCAGGTCGACGCCGTCCGCTGGAACCCCGAACGCGACACCTTCGAGGTCGACTTCACCCAGCTCGACGCCGACGGCGAAGCCGAAGCACTCGGCCGCACCTACGCCAGGAACGTCGTCCTCGGCATCGGCACCGAGCCCTACGTCCCCGACCCGCTGCGCCCCCTGACCGACGCCCCCGGCGTCCCCGTCCTGCACGCCTGCGACTACCTCGACCACCGCGACGCCCTCCTCACCGCCGGCCACGTCACCGTCGTCGGCTCCGGCCAGTCCGGCGCCGAGGTCTTCCTCGACCTCCTGCGACACCGCCCCGCCGGCCGCGAACGCCTCCACTGGATCGGCCGCACCGAGGCCTTCGCCCCCATGGAGTACTCCAAGCTCGGCCTCGAACACTTCACCCCCGACCACACCCGCTACTTCCACGCCCTGCCCGAACCCGCCCGCGACCACCTCGTCGACGCCCAGTGGCAACTCCACAAGGGCATCGACGCCGACACCCTCGCCGCCATCCACGAGGAGCTGTACCGCCGCACCCTGCACGGCGGCTGGCCCGACGCCGTCCTCACCCCCGGCGTCCGCGTCCGCACCGCGGGCCGGATCGCCACCACCAAGATCGAACTCCACCTCGAACACGTCCGGCAGAACACCCGCAGCCGCCTCACCACCGACGCCGT
>NZ_JARGEF010000527.1:0-894 GCF_033794725.1 Streptomyces sp. ID05-39B
GGGTGTGGGGATGGGGCTGGCTGCAGTCGTCGGGTGGGCTGGGGGCTAGTAGGGTCCGAAGGTATGAAGCTGGCCTTCTCCACCCTTGGTGTTCCCGGTCTGCCGATCTCCGATGTGCTGCGGCTCGCGACCGCGCACGGATACCACGGGGTCGAGCTGCGCGCCCATCCCGAGGAGCCGGTGCATCCCGGCCTCGGTGCGGACGAACGCGCCGACGTGGCCGCCGAGTTCAAGGCGGCCGGGGTCGAGGTGCTCGGGGTCGCGGGGTATGCGCGCGTGGCCGCTCCGGGGGACGACGAGGTCGTGATCGGGGAGATCCGCTCGCTCGTCGAACTCGCCCGCGATGTCGGCGCGCCGTACGTCCGGGTGTTCCCCGGTGGGGCCGACGGGCAGGATCCGGCCGAGGCGGACGCCGTCGCGGCCCGGCGGCTGGGGACCGCCGCCGAGTACGGCGCCGACCTCGGCGTACGCATCCTGCTGGAGACCCACGACTCCCACCGGACCGGCGCCGCCGCGACGCGTGTCCTCGGGCTGGTCGGGCACCGGCAGGTGGGCGCGCTGTGGGACGTCATGCACACCTGGCTGGGCGGGGAGCAGCCGCAGGACAGCTACGCCGCACTCTCGCCGTATCTCGGATATGTGCAGGTCAAGGACATCGTCTCGGCCGAGGACACCACACCTGTCGCCCTGGGAGCCGGCGTGCTGCCCCTCGCCGAGTGCGTGGAGGTCCTCTCCCGGCATGGGTGGGACGGCTGGCTCTGCTGGGAGTACGAGAAGCGGTGGTACGACCACGCCGAGCCGTTGGCCTCGCTGCTGGGGGCCGGGCGGGAGCACCTGGGGAGGCTCCTCAACGAGTCCGCGTGAAGCCTGAAGGAGGGGGAGGGTGATTGGGGG
>NZ_JARGEF010000528.1:0-890 GCF_033794725.1 Streptomyces sp. ID05-39B
TGTCTTGCTCACGTCGGCCGACCGTGCTGTCGATGACCGTCAGCAGAACCGGATGCATCAGATAGACCGAGTAGCTGATGGTTCCCAGTCCGGTCAGAAGGCGCGGCAGGCACCGGCTGCGCAATGCGAATCCAGCGCCGAAGGTAAGCACAGCCAGCAGAAATGCGACAATCCAGCCGCGTCTCGTGAAGTGTTCGCCATCGCCCCAGCAGTACGCGCTCCCCACGGCACAGGCGGCCACGATGACGGTGGTGCCGGCCGCGAAGCGCCAGGTGCACTGCCCGCTTTCGGCACGGTAGGCGGTGGTGCCGAGAACGTCACGGCGAGGATCACCAGGCTCTCCCACAACGGGACAGTGCCGTTGAACGCGACCAGTGCGAGGGCCAGCACCCCACCCAGGACACCTCCGAACCTGCGGAGCAGGCAAAAGCGGGCGGGGTCACCTACCGGTTGCTGGCCCAACGGGCGGGCTACTCAGTGACCACGCTCTCGCAGGCGGCGGCCGGCGAGCAGTTGCCGACGCTTCCGGTGGTCCTGGCATATGTGGGGGCATGCGGTGGAGACCTGGCCCAATGGGAGGACCGATGGAAGGACACGGTGGAGGAGTCCGCCGGTGACGGCTCCCGGGACGAGGACGAAACCCTCGCGCCGTACCGGGGTCTGGCACGGTTCGAGACCGGGGACAGCCATGGATGTGACACTGCGATCACGACGGCCCGGTGCGGCCGTCGCGTATGGCAGTGGCCGCGGCAAGATTCTCTTGGACCCTCAGTGTGATCGGATGCTTTTTGCCCAGCATCCGCACGGTGTCGGTCAGGGTCTGTTCGAACAGGGGGATGGCCCGGTCCAGATCCCCCGCTGTCTGGTAGGCGCCGGCGAGGTTGTTACGG
>NZ_JARGEF010000529.1:0-869 GCF_033794725.1 Streptomyces sp. ID05-39B
TCCTGTGCTACGGCGTCGCCAAGGCCGCCGTGGTCCAGCTGACGAAGACCCTGGCGACCGAGGTCGGCCCCCACGGCATCCGCGTCAACGCCGTCGCCCTGGTCGGCCACGCGGATCGGGGTTCCGCAGCGCAGGCAGGGGCGGGGTGCGCGGCCGTAGGTGAAGAGGTCCTGGCCGCGGCGGCCCGTGGTGCTGCGGACGGGGCGGTCGCGGTTGGCTTCGAGGAGCTGCTTGGCCAGGGCCGGGAGCTTGGCGGCGCGGTCGGCGGGGAGCGCGCCGACCGGGAGCCAGGGGGTGACGCCGAGGAGGAAGCAGAGCTCGCTCTTGTAGACATTGCCGATGCCGGCCAGATTGCGCTGGTCCAGGAGGGCCTCGCCGAGGGGGCGGGCCGGGTCGGCGAGGACGTTGGTGAGGGCCTGGCCGGGGTCCCAGTCGGGGCCGAGCAGGTCGGGGCCCAGGTGGCCGACCACCCGCTGTTCGTCGGGGGTGCGCAGCAGGTCGAGCACGGGGAGGCGGTAGCCGACGGCCGTGCGGTCATGAGTGCCGAGGATGGCGCGGATCTGGTGGGCCGGGCCACCGCTCCAGCGTTGGCCGTTCGCGAAGACCTTCCAGGCGCCGTCCATCCTCAGGTGCGAGTGGAGGGTGAGACCGCCCTCGATACGGGTGAGGAGGTGCTTGCCGCGCGGGGTGACGTCCAGGACGGCGCGGCCGGTCAGGTCGGCGGTGGCGTGCTTGGGCACGCGGAGGTCGGAGCGGGTCAGCACCTTGCCCGCGAGGGCGTCGTGCAGCCGGCTCGCGGCCTGCCAGACCGTGTCACCTTCGGGCATGGGTCAAGGGTGGCACGGCGGGCGGAGTGGGCAGGGCGAGGG
>NZ_JARGEF010000052.1:0-38956 GCF_033794725.1 Streptomyces sp. ID05-39B
CCAGGGTTAATTGTGTATAAGGGCCGCCCGGCGGGTATTGGACCGGCGTCCGATGCGGACCGATCGGAGCCGCGGCAGATCGGTGCGGCGTCGCAGGTCGGCGGTGGACAGGGCGACGCGGACGCCCGTCCAGTCCTCGCCGGTGCGCTGGGCGACCGAGGCGCGCAGCACCAGGCGGCCGCTGTCGTCGCCGTGCCGGTGGCTGAGCCGGTAGGCCGGCACCCACACGGCGCCCGGCACCCCGTACTCCAGCTCCAGTTCGATGTCCGCGCCCTCGTCGCCGGTGCCGCCGACGAGGGTGAGCACCGCACAGACCGTGGTCTCGACGTGCGCCGCCGGTACGTCGGTGGAGGCACGGTCGAGCCGGTCGGTGGCGACGTCGAGTTCGTGCTCGACGAGGAGCAGCGCCTCCTCCAGTTCGGCGAGGCGGGTGTGCAGGGCCGTCAGCCGCTGTTCGACGAAGTCGGCGAGTTCCAGCCACGCGTCGACGGGGGTGCGGCGGTGCGGGTCGTCGCGCCTGCGGGGCGGTGGCACCGGGCGCAGTGCCGTGACCTCCTCGATCAGGCGCAGTTGCCGGTCCCGGCGCCCCTGCGCCGCCGCGTACTCGTCGCGCAGCCGCTCGACCTCGCGCCGCAGCGTGTCGGGGACGCCGGCGGCGAGCGGTTCGGCGTCGACCTCCACGCGGGCCTCGACGACGCGTACTCCGGGTGCACCGAGGACGCGTGCCCGCAGCGAGCCGGGGTCCAGGGTGCGGGGGAGTCCGGTCACGCGCACCCGGCCGTCGGGCGGCACGCTGCCCCGGGCCAGTCGGCGGCAGAGCGCGCCCTGCGCGTACACCACGACCGAATCGAGGGCCGAACCCCAACTCTGTGCCTTTTCCACCCGCATGAACGCCCCCACCGTGTCTGTGCCGAGCACAGCCTACGTTGCCGTCGCCGCCTCGTCGCGGTGACCGATCCCGGTCCGGGCAGAGCCCAGGGGGTGGTGGGAGACGGGGTGCTCCGGGAACCGAGGGCGCGCCGACGCGGCGGTCCGGGCCCCGTGACCGGGGCCCGGCGCAGGTTCGCACGCCCGGGGCTGTTGCGACGGTCCCGGCAGGCGTGGTGTGTTCAGGGGCGGCTCGTCAGGTAGCCGCCCATGGAGGTGAAGTACTCCGTGGCCCCCAGCTCCCGTCCGTCCTCGGTCCGTACGCGGGTGATGGCCAGGCCGTGGTTGCGGCCGGTGCGGGCGTCGGCCCCGGCGACGATCACCACGCCGTCGCCCTCGCGGTAGAAGATGCGGCCGGGGGTACCGCCGTAGCGGGCCTCGGAGACGACCGCCGCGAGGATCTCCAGGCGCTTGCCCTTGTGGAAGGTGAAGGCGCTGGGGTACGGCTCGCACTGGGCGCGCACCAGACGCTCCAGGTCCGCGGCCGGCCAGTTCCAGTCGATGCGGATGTCGTCGGTGGAGCGCTTGTGGAAGAAGCTCGCCTGTGCCCGGTCCTGCTTGGTGAACTCGGTCTGTCCGGAGGCGATGAGGCCGAGTGCGCCGATGGTGACCGGGGCGATGAGGTCGACCGTCTTGTGGAAGAGGTCGGTGGTGGTGTCCGTCGGTCCGACCGGGACCGCTTCCTGCCGCACGATGTCGCCGGCGTCCAGCTCGTCGTTCATCATGTGGGCGGTGACGCCGACTTCGGGCTCGCCGTTGATCAGGGCCCAGATCAGCGGGGAGAAACCGGCGTACTTGGGCAGCAGCGAGTCGTGGACGTTGAGTGTGCCGTGGCGCGGCAGGTCGAAGATGCGCGGGGGGATCCAGGTCCGCCAGTTGTTGGCCACGATGATGTCCGGGTCGGCCTCCTTGAGGCGCTCGAACAGCTCGTCGTCGTCGGGGCGGTTGCGGATCAGTACGGGGACGCCGTGCTCTTCGGCGAGATCGGCGACGGAGTCGCTCCAGATCTTCTCGTACGCGTGATCGCTCCTGGGGTGTGTCACGACCAGCGCCACGTCGTGTTCGGAGTCCAGGAGGGCTTGCAGGGTGCGGTGCCCCCAGGTCTGGTAACCGAACATGACGACCCGCATGGGGGTTCCTCCTCAAGACAGGGGGTGGACCGGGAGCAGTAAAGCAAGGCTTACCTTAGTTTTCAACACCTGTACAGGGCGCACCGGTTGGCTGACTTCCCACGCCTGGAAGGGAGTTCCGCTCTATCGACAGCCGCACTGGATTAGCTTAGGCTCACCTAAGTTCAGCGGGCCGCTCCGTCGGCGTGTCCCGCCGCGCGCTTCCCCACACGCCGTACTGGCGGCCCCCCGCACGATGGGAGAGACATGTCACGGGTGCTTCCTGTTGACGCATCACCGATCCACGACCTGATCGGTATCGGCTTCGGACCGTCCAATGTCGCCATGGCGATCGCACTCAGCGAGCACAACGCACGCGCCGGCCGGCAGGAGGCCGTCACCGCTCACTTCTTCGAGCAGCAGCCGAGCTTCGGCTGGCACCGCGGCATGCTGATCGACGACGCGACCATGCAGGTCTCCTTCCTCAAGGACCTCGTGACGCTGCGGAACCCGACCAGTGAATTCAGCTTCCTGTGCTACCTCCAGAGCAAGGGACGGCTGATCGACTTCATCAACCACAAGAGCCTCTTCCCGCTGCGCGTGGAGTTCCACGACTACTTCGAGTGGGCCGCGGCCAAGGTCGAGGACATGGTCTCCTACGGCCACGAGGTCGTCGGCGTCGCGCCCGTCGTCCGCGACGGAGCCGTGGACCACCTGGAAGTGACCGTCCGCACGGGCGAGGGACTCGAGGTGCACCGGGCCCGCAACCTCGTCATCGGCACCGGGCTGCGTCCCCTCATGCCCGAGGGCATCGAACGCGGCGACCGTGTCTGGCACAACTCCGAACTGCTCGCCAAGGTCGAGGAACTGGAGGGGACTTCGCCCTCGCGGTTCGTCGTCGTGGGAGCCGGCCAGAGCGCCGCCGAGAACGTCGCCTACCTGCACCGCCGCTTCCCCGGAGCCGAGATCTGCGCGGTCTTCTCCCGCTACGGCTACAGCCCCGCCGACGACAGCAGCTTTGCCAACCGGATCTTCGACCCCGAAGCGGTCGACGACTACTTCGCCGCCCCCGAGAACGTCAAACGCCGGCTGATGGACTACCACGGCAACACCAACTACTCCGTGGTGGACATCGACCTGATCGACGACCTCTACCGGCAGACGTACCAGGAGAAGGTCCTCGGCACCGAGCGCCTGCGCTTCCTCAACGTGTCCCGGCTCACCGACGCCAAGGAGACCCCGGACGGGGTCCGGGCCACCGTGCGGTCCCTCGTCACCGGCGAGGAGACCCTGCTGGACGCCGACGTGGTGGTCTTCGCCACCGGCTACAGCCCCGCCGACCCGCTCGGCCTGCTCGGCGAGGTCGCGGACCGCTGCCTGCGCGACGACGAGGGCCGGGTCCGGGTCGAGCGCGACTACCGCATCACCACCGACCCCGACCTGAACTGCGGCATCTACCTCCAGGGCGGCACCGAGCACACGCACGGCATCACCTCCGCCCTGCTGTCCAACACCGCCATCAGGGTCGGCGAGATCCTGGACTCCCTCCTCGACCGGGGCGCCGACTCCCCCTCGCACGCGGCCCGGAAGGTCACCGACACCGCCCGCTAGTCCGCCCCCCGGCCCCCGCCGGGTGAGCCGCACCGGGCAGGGGCGGCACCACCGTGCAACTTGCGAAACCAAAGGGATAACGTACGTCGTCATGGCCACGACCGCAGTCGAGCGCCCCGCGTCCAGGGGCACAACAGAGGCCCGTCGGCGGCGGGTTGTGGGTACGGGCGTGCTGGTGGTGATCCTCGCGGCCGTGGCGGCCCTGTCACTGGCCGTCGGCGCGCGCGCGTTGAGCCCGGCAGAGGTGTGGCACGGGCTGTTCGCCGCACCGGACACCGACCAACGGCTCACCGAGATCAGGCTCATCGTGCAGACCGTGCGGGTGCCCCGGACGGTGCTCGCCGTCGTGGCGGGCGTCGCCCTGGGCGTCGGCGGCGCGCTCATCCAGGGCTACACGCGCAACCCCATCGCCGACACGGGCCTGTTGGGGGTGAACGCCGGCGCCTCGTTCGCCGTCGTCTCGGTCATCGCCGTGTTCGGACTCACCGACCCCTTCCAGTACGTCTGGTTCGCCTTCCTGGGGGCGGGCGTCGCCGGTGTCGTCGTGTTCGGGCTCTCGAGCCTCGGCCGGGGCGCCGGCAACCCGTTGACGCTCGCGCTGGCCGGACAGGGGATCACGGTGTTCCTCGCCGCGATGACCGTGGCGGTCGCGCTGTCGGACCAGAAGTCGCTGAACGCGCTGCGGTTCTGGAACTCGGGCTCCCTGGCCGGCGTCGGCTTCGACGTCATCTGGCCGGTCACCGCGTTCATCGTCCTCGGCCTGGTGCTGGCCCTGACCACGCTGCCCGCCATCAACCTCCTCAACCTGGGCGACGACGTGGCGCGCGGACTCGGCGTCAACGTCGCGCTCAGCCGGACCGTCGGCATCGTCGCCATCACCCTGCTCGCGGGCGCGGCGACGGCGGCGACCGGCCCCATCGCCTTCCTCGGCCTGATGGTGGCCCACGTCGCCCGGTACCTCACCGGGCCGGACTACCGCTGGCTGGTGCCCTACGCGGGCCTGCTGGGCGCCATCGTCCTGCTGGTCTGCGACATCGTGGGGCGGCTCGTGGTGCGGCCGGGCGAACTGGACGCGGGGGTCGTCGTCGCGCTCCTCGGCGCCCCGTTCTTCGCGGTACTGGTGTGGCGCGGAAAGTTCAAGAACGCATGAACGGGACCGATGTGAAGCAGACGGTGACGCCGGGCGTACGGCTCGGCCAGGTGTCGTTCGTCTGGCGGCCCTGGGTCGCGGCCGTCACGCTGCTGCTGGCGGCGGCCACCTTCCTGGTGTTCTGCCTGTCGATCTCCGTGGGGGACTTCCCCATCGGTCTGCCCAACGTCATCGCCACGATCTTCGGCCGGGGCGAGCAGGTGGACGAGTTCGTGATCATGGACCTGCGGATGCCGCGCGCCCTGGCCGGGCTCGTGGTGGGGATCGCGCTGGGCGTGTCCGGGGCGATCACCCAGTCCATCGCGCGCAACCCCCTCGCCAGCCCGGACATTCTCGGGATCACCGGCGGTGCCAGCGCCGTCGCGGTGTTCCTGGTGACGGTGTCCGGCGGCACCGCCGCCGCGATCACCGACTCCGTCGGCCTGTCGGCGGCGGCCCTCGCGGGCGGCCTCGGCACCGGCCTGCTGGTGTACTTCCTGGCCTGGCGGCGTGGCATCGACGGCTTCCGGCTCATCCTCATCGGCATCTCGGTGAGCGCGGTGATGGAGGCGATCACCACCTGGCTGCTGGTGTCCGCCGACATCCGGGACGTCGCCCGCGCCCAGGCCTGGCTGGTCGGCTCCCTGGACAACCGCTCGTGGAACGAGGTCTGGGTGGCGCTCTGGTGCTCCCTCGTCCTCCTCGTCGTCGTGACGGGTGCCGCGTTCCAGTTCAAGCCGATGCACTTCGGCGACGAGGTCGCGGCCGGCCTGGGCGTGCGGTACGGCAGGGTGCGCGCCGTCCTGCTGCTGTGCGCCGTCCTGCTGGCCGGTGTGGCGGTGAGCGCGGCCGGACCGGTGCCGTTCGTGGCGCTGGTGGCGCCGCAGGTGGCGATGCGTCTGACGAGGAGTCCGACGCCGCCGATGGTGGCCTCGGGGCTGGTGGGATCGCTGCTGCTGACCGGCGCGGACCTGACCGCCCGCACGGCGCTGCCGGTCAGCCTCCCGGTGGGCGTGGTCACGGCCGCGATCGGCGGCCCCTTCCTGGTCTACCTGCTGGTGAGGGCCAACCTCCGCTGACCGTGGGCCGGTTGCTGGTACAAAGGTGAGGCATACCTAAGACGGTCCGGCATTTGGCGGGCGGTCCACCTACGAGGGGGCCTTGTGGTCGCTCAGCACATCACCGACGCCGTGCCCGTGGTCGAGGCGACCGCGCGGCTGGCAGCCAGCGGCGTCACGGTCGGATACGGCGGCCGGATCGTCATCGACGATCTCGACGTGGCGATCCCGCCAGGGGTCATGACCACGATCATCGGCCCCAACGGCTGCGGGAAGTCGACCCTGTTGCGGACCCTGTCGCGGTTGCTGAAGCCGACCAGCGGGACGGTCGTCCTGGACGGCGACGACATCGCCAAGCTCCGGACCAGGGACGTGGCGAAGAAGCTCGGCCTGCTGCCGCAGGCCCCGGTCGCGCCGGAGGGGCTGACGGTGGCCGATCTGGTGGCCAGGGGCCGTCATCCGCACCAGAGTTGGCTGCGGCAGTGGTCGTCGGACGACGCCTCGGTGGTGGAGCGCGCGCTGGCCATGACGGGGGTGTCCGACCTGGCCGACCGTCCCGTCGACTCGCTGTCCGGCGGGCAGCGTCAGCGGGTCTGGATCTCGATGACGCTGGCTCAGGGCACCGACCTGCTGCTGCTGGACGAGCCGACGACCTATCTGGACCTGGCGCACGCCGTCGAGGTGCTGGATCTGGTGGACGACCTGCACGAGTCGGGGTGCACCGTGGTGATGGTGCTGCACGACCTCAACCTGGCGACCCGGTACAGCGACAACCTCATCGTGATGCGGGAGGGGTCGATCCTGGCGCAGGGGCATCCGCGGGACGTGATCACCGCCGAGCTGCTGCACGAGGCGTTCGGACTGCGTGCCCAGGTGATCGACGACCCGGTGGGGGACCGGCCGCTGATCGTGCCCATCGGCCGTACCCACGTCAACTTGGTGACGCGAACGGGCAGTTAGGTCCGCCGGTTAGGCTAGGCTAACCTCACTTTTATCGGTAGGGTTTGCCTGCCCTTAGAACAAGGCGCAGCGGACAGTGCGAGAGCAAGGGATTGCGGATGTTCCTCCATCGAACGACCCTCAGGAAGCCCCGGCGGCGGCTCGCGGCCGTGGTGTCCGCCGCGACGCTCGGCGTAGGCCTCCTCGCGGGTTGCGGTTCCGACTCGGACAAGGCCACGGCGAGCGACACCACCTCGACCGCTGCCGCCGCCGGCGCCTTCCCGGTCACCGTGGAGCACGCGTTCGGATCCACGAAGGTCACCGAGGCCCCCAAGCGCGTGGTCACCGTCGGCTACACGGACGACCAGAGCGTCCTGGCTTTCGGCATCAAGCCCGTCGGCATGGTCGACCAGTACCCGAACCCGGCAGGCCAGAGCCCCGACATCAACACCCAGTGGCCCTGGGTGAAGGACAAGTGGGGAGACGCCAAGCCCGAGGTCATCATGAAGAACGGTGACTCCGGCCCCAACTTCGAGAAGATCGCCGCCCTGCGCCCGGACCTGATCATCGCGGTCTACTCCGAGATCGACCAGGCCGCCTACGACAAGCTCTCCAAGATCGCCCCGACGGTGGGCCGTACCAAGGCCGAGAAGGAGCTGTTCAGCGCTCCCTGGCAGGACAACGCGCTGCACATCGCCAAGGCGCTCGGCAAGGCCGAGGAGGGCGAGAAGCTGGTGCAGGGCATCCAGGCCAAGCTCGACGCGGCCAAGAAGGCGCACCCCGAGTTCGCCGGCGAGACCGCCGTGGCGCTGTCCTGGTACGAGAACTCCGTCGCCCCCTTCACCTCCACCGACGTGCGTGGACGCCTGCTGACCGGCATCGGCTTCACGTACCAGACCGAGATCGACAAGATCGCCGAAGGCAGCTTCTACACCAAGCTCTCCCCGGAGCGCATCGACCTCGTCGACGTCGACCGCATCTTCGTCATCAACGACAAGGCGGACACGGACGCGCTGAAGAAGTTCAAGCTCTTCACCAACCTGGACGCCGTCAAGAACGGCAAGGTGTCCTACCTGCTGGACAGCGAGGGCCCCGCGGTCGGCGCCGCCATCTCCCAGGGCACCCTGCTGTCCATGCCCTACGCCATCGACGAGCTCGTCAAGTCGGCAGAGTAGGTGTGAGCACCACCGAGACGCGCGTCGCCCCGGCAACCCTGCGAACGGCGACCGGACGTGAGGCCACCCGGTGGGTCGGGGCGCACTGCCGCGAGGCGCCGGGGCTGACGACGGCCACCGTGCTCACCACGGTGGCCGGGGCGGCACTCCAGGTGCTGCCGGTGCTCCTGCTCGGCAGGGTCGTCGACGGGGTCGTCGAGGGCAGGTCACAGTCGGTACTCGTCACGATCGGCGCCCTGATGGTCGCCGCCGCGCTGCTCGGCGCGGCAGCCACCGCGGTGTCGACCTACCTGATCGGCCGGCTGGGCGCGGATCTGCTCGCCCGGCTGCGGGAAGGCGCCGTCCGGGCGGTCCTCGGGATGCCGAGCGCCCGGATCGAGCAGGTCGGGCGGGGAGACGTGCTCTCCCGGGTCGGCGACGACGTGGCGGTGCTGTCCAAGGGCATCCGCACGGCCGTGCCGACAGTGTTCTCGGCCGGCGTGCTGGTCGTCATCGCCACGCTCGGCATGTTCGGACTGGACTGGCGGCTCGGCCTGGCGGGCGCCGGCGCGCTGCCCGCCTACGCGCTGGCCCTGCGCTGGTACCTCCCCCGGTCCGCCCCCCTCTACCGCAGGCAGCGCGTGGCGCAGGCCGACCGCGCGCAGGCCCTGATCAGCGGTCTCAACGGGATCGACACGGTCCGCGCGTACCGCCTCGAGGACGCCTTCCGGGAGAAGGTCACCCGTGAGTCGTGGCGGGTCCGTGAACTCGGCATCGAGGTGTTCCGGTTCTTCGGCCGGTTCGTCGGCCGGGAGAACCGCGCCGAGTTCATCGGGCTCGTCCTCATCATCGTCGTGGGGTACGCCCTGCTGGAGGCCGACGCCGCCAGTCTGGGCGAGGTGTCGGCGGCCCCACTGCTGTTCCACCGGCTGTTCACCCCGCTCGGCGCCATCATGTTCACCTTCGACGAGGCGCAGAAGTCGGGCGCGAGCCTGACCCGGCTGGTCGGCGTGCTGGGGGAGCCCGCGCAGGACCGCCTGGTCGGCGACGCCTCCGTGGCACCGGCCGGCGCCGTCTCGTACCCGGTGACCGTGCGGGGACTGACGTACCGCTACCCCGGCGCCGAGGAACCGGTGCTGCGCGACGTCGACCTGACGATCCCGGCCGGCGGTTCGCTCGCCCTGGTCGGGGCGACGGGCGCGGGCAAGACGACCCTGGCCGCGCTCATCGCCGGCATCGGGACACCGCAGTCCGGGTCGGTGCGCATCGGGCCGACCGACCTCGCCGGCCTGGACGAGGCCGGCGCTCGCGCCATGGTGAGCATCCTGACGCAGGAGACGCACGTGTTCTCCGGGCCTCTCGCGGACGACCTGCGCCTCGCCGCGCCGGACGCGACCGACACCGAACTGCTGGACGCGCTGCGCGTCGTCGGCGCCGACGGCTGGGTCGAGGCGCTGCCCGACGGGCTGACCACCCTCGTCGGTGAGGGCGGCGAGCGCCTGGACGTCACCAAGGTCGCCCAGATCGCACTGGCCCGGCTGGTGCTCGGACGGGCGCCGGTGGTGGTCCTCGACGAGTCGACCGCGGAGGCCGGCAGCGAGGGCGCCGCCGAGCTGGAGCGGGCCGTGATGGCCGCCTGCGCGGGCCGCACCACGCTGTTCGTGGCACACCGGCTGACCCAGGCGATGGCTGCCGACCGGATCGCCGTCCTCGACGCGGGACGCGTCGTGGAGCAGGGCACCCACGAGGAACTGGTGGCCCTGGGCGGCCGGTACGCCCGACTGTGGCGGGCCTGGCGAGAAGGCAGTTAGGCACACCGGCCGAGTCAGCCTGTGCCACCTCTCATTTCCGTGGAAGGGAAGCTGAGTCTTCGATGATGGAACCGAGCGCTCGTCTCGCACTGCTTTCTGCCACGCGGCTGGCCGACGTGCGCCGGCGAACCGGTGACTACTCCGACCGGACCATCGCCGAGGCGTGCGCCATCGGGCTGTCGTACTGGGCGACGGGCGAAAGCCCCGAGGGTATCGACCTCACCCCCGGCACCCTGTTCACCGAGATCCTCGGCTGGGTCGACAACGGCGGTGACGGCCCCGGCAGCCGGGAGGCCGGCCCGGACGGCCGGAGCGTCGCCGTGCCCGAAGGAGTCGCCCCGGCCGACGCCCAACTCGCCCTCGACGACCTCGCCGACTTCCCGGACCGGCCCCTGTCCACCATCGGCCCGGCCGGCCCGGCGGCCCGCCTCCAAGCGCTCGCCGCATGGAACGACACCCACGCCGACCGGGTCCGCCCGACCATCGTCGAGATGTTCCGGCAACAGGCGCGCACCAGGCCCGACGCGGTCGCCGTCGTCGACGAGCAGCGCTCTCTGACCTACCGTCAGGCAGCCGAACACTCCGCGCAGTTGGCGCACCGGCTGATCGAGCACGGGCTCACCGCCGAACAGGTCGTCGGCATCTCGCTGGGCCGCTCCGCCGACATGGTCATCGGACTGCTCGGCGTGCTCCAGGCGGGCTGCGCCTTCGTGCCGCTCGACCCGCAGTGGCCGGCCGCGCGCCGCGCCGTCGTCATCGAGGACGCCCGCGTCGTCGTACAGCTCAACGCCTCGGGTGAGCAGGACCCGGACGAACCGGAGGCCCTCGCAGTCGACCTCGGAGACTGGCGCTACGGCGGCCACCCCACCGAGGCTCCGGACGTCACCGTGCCCGGCGCCGCCCTGGCCTACGTCATCTTCACCTCCGGCTCGACCGGCCGGCCCAAGGGCGCGATGATCCGCCACGAGGCGATCAGCGAACGTCTGCTGTGGCAGGTCGACGAGATCCTGCACTTCGGCCACGACGACGCGTCCCTGTTCAAGGCGCCGCTCTCCTTCGACATCTCCATCAACGAGATCTTCCTGCCGCTGGTGTCCGGCGCCCGGCTCGTGGTCCTGCGGCCCGGCGGCGAACGCGACCCGCACCACCTGCTGAGCGTCATCGCCGAACAGCGCGTCACCTTCACCTACCTCGTGTCCTCCATGCTGGACGTGCTCCTGGAGATCGCGGGCGACTCCGGCAGCCTCGACAGCCTGCGGCACGTGTGGTGCGGCGGCGAGGTACTGACCCCCGAACTGTACGAACGGTTCCGCACCAAGCTCGACATCCCCATGTACCACGGCTACGGCCCGGCCGAGACGACCATCGGCGTCTCGCACGTCATCTACCGGGGCGCCGCGGAACGCCTGTCGACCTCGATCGGCAGGGCCAACCCCAACACCCAGCTGTACGTCCTGGACGACGAGCTGCGCCCCGTCCCGGTCGGGGTCGGCGGCGAACTGTACGTGGGCGGGTTCCTGCTGGGGCGCGGATACGTCAACGCGCCCGGCCTGACGGCGTCCCGGTTCATCGCGAACCCCTTCGCCGGCGACGGATCCCGCCTCTACCGGACCGGCGACCTCGCACGGTTCGCCCCCGACGGGACGCTGGACTTCCTCGGCCGCGCCGACAACCAGATCAAGATCCGCGGCATGCGGCTGGAGATCGAGGACGTCGAGGTCGGCCTCGCCGAACACCCCGCGGTCCGGCACACCTGCGTCGTCGCCCGGAAGAACACCGCCGGCGGCACCTACCTGATCGGGTACGTCATCCCGGCCGCCGGAAGCGAGGACCTGCGGGCCGACGAGGTCAGGGCCTGGGCCGCCGCGCACATGGTCGAGTACATGGTGCCCGCCCACATCGTCGTGATGACCGAGTTCCCGCTCACCGCGAACGGCAAGCTCGACCGCAACGCGCTGCCGGAACCCGTGACCGCCACCGGCTCGATCGCGCCGCCCGCCACCGAGAACGAACGCCTGGTGTGCGCGGCCGTCGCCCAGGTCCTGCGACTGGACGAGGTCGGTGTCGACCAGGACATCTTCCAGCTCGGCGCGGACAGCATCCTGGCGATCTCCCTGCTGAGTGCGCTGCGCGAGGCCGGCCTCTACGTCACTGCACGGCAGATCTTCACCCACAGCGTCGTCGGAGCCCTGGCGGCGGTGGCGAGCCGTGAGGACACCTCACGGGTCGACCACGGCGACGTACCGACCGGGCACGTCGTGGGATCGCCCATCGTGCAGTGGCTCGGCGAGACCACCGACGCGATCGACGGTTTCGTGCAGTCGGTGGTGCTGAACACGCCCGCCGAGCTGACCGCCGACGCCCTCGACGCGATCCTCGGCGCCGTTCTCGCACGGCACGACATGCTCCGCGCCCGGCTGGTGCGCGGTGAGCGCTGGAGCTTCGACATCCCGGAGACCGGCGATGCCGTGCCGGCCTGGCAGGAGAGCGAGGGGCCGCTCGACGACTGCGTCGCGCTCGCCACCGACGGTCTCGACCCGGCGGACGGCACGATGCTGCGGGCCGTGTGGCGCCCCGAGGCGCGCCAACTCGTCCTGGCCGCCCACCACGTGGTGATCGACGGTGTGTCCTGGCGCGTCCTGATGGAGGACCTGGCCACGGCCTGGCGGCAGCTCGCCTCGGGAACGCCGATCGAGCTGCCCCCGCCGGGCACCTCCTTCCGGCGCTGGACACAGCTGCTGGAGCGCACGCCGTTCGACACGGACCGCGCCTACTTCCAGCGCCCCCTGCCGGGAGCCGACGGGCCGCTGGGCAGGCGCCCGCTGTCCGCGGCCGACACCGTGGCACGGGAGCGGCTGCGGACCGTCTCGGTCGGCGCCGACGCCACGGCCGCGCTGCTGGGCGAGATACCCGCGAAGTTCCACGCGGGCGTCAACGACGTCCTGCTCACCGCGGTCGCCGTCACCCTCGCCCGGTGGCGCCGTGACCTCGGACAGGACCAGACGTTCGCGCACATCGAGCTGGAGGGCCACGGCCGTGAAGGGCGCTTCGTCGCGGACGCCGCCGGCTTCGAGCCCGACCTCTCGCGCACCGTGGGCTGGTTCACCACCCTGTTCCCGGTGACCGTGGACCCCGGCGCGGCGGCCGACCTCACCGCCCCCGACTACCTGGCGGCCGCCCTCAAGGCGGTCAAGGAAGACCTCGCCCAGGTGCCCGGCAACGGACTCTCCTACGGCGCCCTGCGCCACCTGCGCGACACCCGGTTCGACGCCCCCGCACCGCAGGTCCTCTTCAACTACCTGGGCCGCTTCGACGCCGGCGCCACCGGCGACTGGCAGCTCACCGGCACCACCGGCCAGCTGGGCGAGAAGCGCGATCCGAGGATGCGCCTGCCGCGCGCCCTGGAGTTCAACGCCATCGCCGAACCCGCCCCCAGCGGCGCCTACGAACTCGTCACCACCATCTCCTGGCCCGACGGCCTGTTCACCGACGAGGACATCACCACCCTCGGCGGCTACTTCCGCGAGGCACTCACCGCACTGGCCGCACTCGACGGAGGCGGCCACTCGCCCAGCGACTTCCCCCTGGTGCCGCTCACCCAGAGGGACGTCGACGCCCTGGACGGCCCGGCGCTGCGGAACATCCTGCCGCTGACCCCGTTGCAGGAAGGCCTCTACTTCCACTCGGTCTTCGACGACGACTCCGCGGGCGCCTACGTCGAACAGCAACTGCTCACCCTGGACGGCGAGGTGGACGCCGACCGGCTCGCGACGGCGGCCGGCCGGCTGCTCGCCCTGTACCCCAACCTGGCCGCGCGGTTCGTGGCGCTCGCCGACGGCCGCGTGGTCTCCGTCCTGGAGAGTGGAGTGGAGGCGCCCTTCACGACACTGGACCGCCCGGGCATCACCGAAGCCGAGATCCGCGACCACGCGGAACGGGACCGCCGCGCCGGATTCGACCTGGCCACCGGCCCGTTGATGCGGTACACCCTCATCCGCGCCGGCTCCGGACGCACCGTCCTCGTGCAGACCGTGCACCACATCATCGCCGACGGCTGGTCGGTTCCACCGATGCTCCGCGCGCTGCTCACCGAATACCACGCACCCGGCACCGTGCATCCGCTCGGCGGCTTCCCCGACTACGTGCGGCGGCTCGCCGAACGCGACGACGACGAGAGCGACCGGGTGTGGCGCGAGCAGCTCGCCGGCCTGCCCGGCCCCTCCCTGGTCGCCGAGGGACACACCCCCTCCGACCGGTTCGCCGACACGGCCGTGGAGCCGGCGGACGACATCGACGCGGCGGCCCGGTCGGCCGGAGTACCGCTGAGCGTGGCCGTGCACAGCGCCTGGGCGGTCACCCTGGGCGGCATCCTGCACGGATCCGACGTGGTGTTCGGCTCCACCGTGTCCGGGCGCGACATGGACCTGCCCGGCATCGAGGACATGGTGGGCCTGTTCATCAACACCATTCCCGTCCGCGCCCGTTGGGACGCCGCCACCACGGCGGGGAACCTGCTCGCCTCGGTACGGGAACACCAGAGCGCGGTCCTGGCGCACCAGCACGTCTCCCTGGCCAGGATCGGCCGCAGGACCGGCACCGGCACCCTCTTCGACACCCTTGTCGTCTTCGACGTGGCGACCGATGTGGACGCCCTGCGCCGCCCCGACGACACGCTGGTCATCACCGACATCGTCAACGAGGGCGCCCCGCACTACCCGTTGACCCTGGTGGTGGAGCGCGCACTCGACGGCCGCCCACGCTTCAACCTGATCTACGACGGTGAACTGCTGCGGGAGACCAGCGCCCAGGCGCTCCTGAGCACCTTCACCCGGACCCTCACCGGTCTGCTCGCCCGGCCGGACGCCCCGGTCGCCGAACTGGTGCCCGCCACGCGTCCCGCACCGGTCACGCCGGTCGCGCCGGTCACGCCGGTGACGCTGGGAGGCCTGTTCGACGCCGCCGCGCAGCGCGACCCGGCCGCCGCCGCCGTCACCCAGTGCGGCCTCGACGGCAGCACCCGCTCCCTGACCTACGGCGAACTTGCCCAAGCCAGGGGAGAGTTGGCGTCAGCCCTGCGCGCCGCCCAGGTCGGTCCGGGCAAGCGGGTCGCCGTCGCCGTGCCCCGCTCCCTCGAACAGGTCGTCGCCCTGGTCGCGATCGTCAGCGCGGGCGGAGCATACGTACCGCTGGACCTGGCGTACCCGGACGAACGGCTGGAGTACATCCTCGCCGACGCCGCCCCGCAGGCGGTCCTCGTCGACCGTGAGCAGCGCGACCGCTTCACCCGGCTGCTGGCGCGGGCAGGGGTCCAAGCCCGCGTGCTGGTGCAGGGGGAGGAACCGCCGCCGGACACCGGCGAGCCGGGGGCGGACGTCACCTGGCACGACCCCGCCTACGTGATCTACACCTCCGGATCGACCGGCAGGCCCAAGGGCGTCGTCGTCCCGCACTCCAGCGTGGTGACCCTGCTCGCGAACACCCGCCCCGACATGGGCTTCGGCCCCGACGACGTGTGGGTCCAGTTCCACTCCTTCTCCTTCGACTTCGCGGTCTGGGAGCTGTGGGGCGCGCTGGCCCACGGCGGTGAACTGCTGGTGCCGGAGTACGGACTGACCCGCTCCCCGGTCGACTTCCACCGGCTGGTCCGCGAGCGCGGAGTGACCGTGCTCAACCAGACACCGTCGGCCTTCTACCAGTTCATCGAGGCCGACCGGCTCGCCGCCGAACCCGTCACCGCACTGCGCCGGATCATCTTCGGCGGCGAGGCGCTGGACCTCGGGCGGCTGCACGGCTGGGTCGAGCGGCACGGCACCGGCTCGCCCGAGCTGGTCAACATGTACGGCATCACAGAGACCACCGTCCATGTCACCCACCGGGTGCTCACCGACGAGGACTTCGGCCTCGGTGACCCGACCGGCGGCCCGCGTCGGCCTCGGCGCGACGACGTGAGCCCGATCGGCGGCCCGATCCCCGGCCTCGTCACCTATCTGCTCGACGACCGGCTCCGCCCGGTGCCCCCGGGCCGCGTGGGCGCCATCTACGTCGCCGGCGACCAGGTGTCGCTCGGCTACCTGGGCAGGCCGGGGCTCACCGCCGGCCGGTTCGTGGCCAACCCGTTCGCCGGCGACGGCTCCCGCATGTACCACACGGGCGACCTCGCCCGCCGTACGCTCGACGGCGAGCTGCAGTTCGCCGGGCGTGCCGACGACCAGGTCCAGCTCAAGGGATTCCGGATCGAGTTGGGCGAGGTGGAGGCCGCGGTCAGGGAACTGGACGGTGTCGTCGACGTGGCCGTCACCGTGGCCGCCGGCGCCGACCATCTCGTCGCCCACGTCGTCGGCCGGGTACCCGGCGACCTCACGGACCTGCTGTCCGCGAAGCTGCCCGTCCACATGGTGCCCGGCCGGGTGCTGCCGGTCGGCGCCCTGCCGCTCACGGTCAACGGCAAGCTGGACCGCAAGGCCCTCACCGAGCGCGCCGCCCGGGAGGAGACCCCGGCGGTGGTGAGTGAGGGGGTGAGCGACTCCGTACTCGCCGCGGTCGTCGGCATCTTCGCCGAGACGCTGTCCGAGGCGGCCGTGGACGCCGACACCGACTTCTTCCGCGCCGGAGGCGACAGCATCGTCGCCATCACCGTGATCAACCGGGCCAGGGCGCTCGGCCTGCCGATCGCGCCACGGGACGTGTTCCTGTTCAGGACACCCCGCGCGCTCGCCGAGCACCTCGGGGCAAGCAGCCCGCGGCAAACGGCCCCCGCGCCCGCCCGCCGTGAGGACGGCCCCCTGACCCCGACGCCGATCATCCTGCGCCAGCGGGAACTCGGCGGATCCCTCACGCGGTTCGCCCAGGCCAGGACGTTGCAGGCCCCCGAGGGCACCGTTCTCGCCGACGTCGAGCGCGCCGCCCGTGCCGTGGTGGCCGCGCACCCCGTCCTGCGCCTGCGGCTGCGCGTCGAGCACGGGGTGTGGGCGCTGCGTACCGAGCCCGCCCGCGCGGTCACCGTCGTGCGGGCGGACACTCACGACCCGGCGGCCGTGGCCGACGAGGCCGCGGGACGGCTCGACCCCGAGTCCGGGGACGTCGTCGCGTTCTCGTGGCTGGAGGCGAGCCGGACCCTGGTCGTCGCCGTGCACCACCTCGCCGTCGACGCGGTGTCCTGGCTGATCCTGCTGGACGACCTGGCCGCCGCCCTCGGCGGAGAAGCCCTGGCGCCACCGACCACGTCCTACGCCGAGTACGCCGAAGCACTGGCGGCCCGGTCCACCCAGGACACCGACGGCCTCGGGCACTGGATCACCACCCTCCAGGCGCCCACGCCGCTGCCGGCCGCCGACGGCCTGCGCGAGACCACGGTCACGCTCGCACCCCACGTCAGCGACCGCCTGACGCGTACCGCGCCCGCCGCGCTCGGCGTCGGCCTCACCGAGCTGCTGTGCGGCGCCCTGCGCACCGCGCTGACCCGTGTCCAGCCGTCACCCACCGACCTCGCGATCGAGCTGGAGCGGCACGGCCGCGTGCCCGCCCTGGAACACCACGACTACACCCGCACGGTCGGCTGGTTCACCTCCATCGCCCCCGTACGGCTCACCGCGCACACCGACCCGGTCGCGGCGGCGCGCGAGGTCGCCGAACGCCAGCCGGACGAAGGTGCGCACGTCACCTACGGACTGCTCCGCCACCTCAACCCGCAGGCGGCCCCGCTGCTGACCGCCCGCCCCCAGGTGCTGTTCAACTACCTCGGCCGGGGCAGCGAGTCCCAGGCCCTGCACATCTCACGAGGCGACCAGGGCCGCCCGTACGCCGTCGAGGTCAACGCCTGGACCGACGCGGCCACCGGCAGCCTGCACGCGGCCTTCACCCTCGCCGAAGGCGTCCCCGACGACATCACCGAGCACTGGCTGAGCGCGCTGGAAGGCATCGCGGACGCCGCCACCACGGCCGAGCGCACCGCACCGGTCACCCCGCTCCAGCGGGGCCTGTACTTCCAGGCCCAGATGGCGGGTTCGGCCGGTCACTACGTCGCGCAGAGCTGGTTCACCTTCGACCGGCGCCTGGACACCGACGCGCTGGGCCGGGCGATGGCGTACGTGATCGCACGGCACCCGGTCGTCGGGGCAGGCTTCACCACCGACGACGACGGAAGTCCGGTCCAGGTCCTCAGCGCGGGACGCCAGGTCCCCGTACGCACCGTGGAGCTGGCGACCGAGGCGGAGGCCGAGGAACTGCGTGTCCGGGACCGGGACACCGGGTTCGACCCCGGCCGGCCGCCGCTGATCCGGCTGACCGTGGTGCGGCTGCCCGACGACCGCGACGGGCTGCTGCTGAGCTACCACCTGCTGCTGTGGGACGGCTGGTCGCGCGAGATCGTGCTGCGGGACCTCTTCGACGCCTACGAGGCGGTCGTCGCGGGCGAGCCGCCTGCCGCGGTCCCGGCCACGCCGAGCTTCGAGGACTACGCCCGTACGCTCGCCGCCAAGGACCCCGCCGTATCGGAACGCTTCTGGGCCGAGCACCTCGAAGGGCTCTCCGGCCCGACGCTGCTCGCCGGACCGGCGCCGGTCCTCTCGGAGGAACTGCCGCACGCAGTCGTGCACACCCTGTCCGCCGAACAGTCGGACCTGCTGCGGGAGGCGGCCAAGGCGCACGGCGTCACGCTGAACTCGGTGCTGACCGGAGCCTTCGGCCTCCTCCTCGGCGCCCACACGGGCCGCGGAGACGCCGTGTTCGGCGTGACCGTTTCCGGCCGGGAGGGAGAGGGACTGTCCGACATCGTCGGCGTGCTGCTCAACACCGTGCCGCAGTGGACGCGGGCACGGCCGGACGACAGCGTCCGCGACTACCTCAGCGCCGTACAGGCGGCCAGGGTCGCGGCGATGGAGCACGAGCACCTCGGGCTCGGCGAGATCCAGCGGGCCAGTGGGCACGACACCCTGTTCGACAACCTGTTCGTGCTCCAGAACTTCCTCGACCTGGACGCGTTCGCCGAGATGAACGCCCGGCACGGCATCACCTCGGTGAAGGCCGACGACTCCACGCACTACCCGTTCACCTGGGTCGTCACGCCTGGCGACCGGCTCACCGTCAAGCTGGAGCACCGCGACGGCGACACCGCGAACGCCCGCCGTCTCCTCGACGACTATGTGCGCGTGCTCGAAGACCTGGCACGGTCGACCGGGCCGGTCGGCGCGCTGCGGGGGGCGGGGCCGAGGCGGCCCACACCGGGCCCGCGCACGGACGTCGGCACGGACACCGTCGTCGACCGGTTCGACCGCGCGGCGGACCGTGATCCGCAGCGCGTCGTGCTCGTCGCCGACGGGGCGACGATGACCTTCGCCCGCCTGCGGGACCGCAGCCGCGCGGTGGCGGGCGTCCTCGCCCGGCGCGGCATCGGTCCCGAGACCACGGTGGGCCTGGCGATCCCGCGCTCCCTCGACTCGATCGTGGCGCTGTTCGCCGTACTGCGGGTGGGCGCCGCCTACGTGCCGCTGGAGCTGGACCACCCGGACGAGCGGATCGCCGCGATCGTCGCGGACGCCCGCCCGGACGTGATCCTCACCGTGAGCACCGTGTCGCCCCGGCTGACCGGCGACCTCGTCGAACTGGACCGTCCGCTGCCCGAGGCCGAGCCGTACCGGACGTTCGCGCCGGACGACCCGAACCGCCTGCGGCACCCCGCGTACACCATCTACACCTCCGGATCGACCGGCAGGCCCAAGGGCGTGGTGACGGAGTACGCCGGACTGACCAACATGCTGATCAACCATCAGCGGCGCATCTTCGAGCCCGTGTTGGCGGAACACCACAACCGCGTCTTCCGGATCGCGCACACCGTGTCGTTCGCCTTCGACATGTCGTGGGAGGAACTGCTGTGGCTCGCCGACGGCCACGAGGTGCACATCTGCGACGAGGAACTGCGCCGTGACGCACCCCGGTTGGTCGAGTACTGCCTGGAGCACGGGATCGACGTCATCAACGTGACCCCGACCTACGCCCAGCAGCTCGTCGCCGAAGGCCTGCTGGACAATCCGGCACGGCGGCCGGCGCTGGTGCTGCTCGGCGGTGAGGCCGTCACACCGACCCTGTGGCAGCGCCTCGCCGAGACCGAGGGGACGGCCGGCTACAACCTGTACGGCCCCACCGAGTACACCATCAACACCCTCGGCGTCGGCACCTTCGAATGCCATGACCCGGTCGTGGGCGTGGCCATCGACAACACCGACGTGTACGTCCTCGACCCATGGCTGCGGCCCCTGCCCGACGGAGTCCCCGGAGAGCTGTACGTGTCGGGCATCGGCATCGCGCGCGGCTATCTCGGGCAGCCCGCGCAGACCGCGCACCGCTTCGTCGCCGACCCCTTCGGCGCGCCCGGCGAGCGCATGTACCGCACCGGCGACCTGGTGATCCGCCGGCCCGACGGGAACCTGATGTACCTGGGCCGCACCGACCAGCAGGTCAAGATCCGCGGCCACCGGGTCGAACTCGGCGAGGTCGAGGCCGCGTTCGCGGCCCACCCGGCGGTGCGGTTCACGGCCGCGGTCGCCCAGCCCGACCCGCAGGTCGACGGCGCCCACCGGCTGGCCGCCTACCTGGTCCTCGACGGCGCCGACCTCGCCGAGGTCGCCGGCCAGGTGGGCGCAGCCCTCCCGGACTTCCTGCGCCCGACGCACTACGCCCAGGTCGACAGCATCCCGCTGACGGTGAACGGGAAGGCCGACACCAAGGCGCTGCCCGAGGCCAAACCGCTGGGCGCACTGACCACCGCGGCGGAGCGCGGACCGGAGACCGAGACCGAGACACTGGTCTGCGAGTTCTTCGCCGAAGCACTGGACCTGGACGACGACGAGGTGAGCGCGGTGAGCGACTTCGTGTCCCTCGGAGGACACTCCATGCTGGCGGTGCGGCTGATCGGGCTGCTCCGCCGCGAGTACGGTCCGGTGATCACCATCCGTGATCTGTTCACCCTGCGCACCCCGGAAGCGATTGCACGCCACCTCGATGACAACTCCTGACACACAGCGGCCCCGCCCGGGGTCCGACATCCTGCGGACCGCCCTGCGCCGCAACCTCGGCGCCATGACCTGGGGCACCCTCCTCATGGGCCTCTACCAGGCCGGTGAGACCGCCTTCCCCATCGCGCTCGGCCTGATCGTCGAACACGCGCTGCGGGAACGCAGCCCCGGCGCGCTCGCCCTGTCCATCGCCTCGCTCGCCGTCATCATCACGACCGTGTCGCTGTCCTGGCGGTTCGGGATGCGCGTCCTGCAGAAGGCCAACACGACGGAGGCGCACCGCTGGCGGGTGCGGGTCGCCGAGTGCGGCCTCCAGCCGGTCGCCCGGGACGTCGACCTCAAGTCCGGCGAGGTCCTCACCATCGCCACCGAGGACGCCGACCAGACCGCCGACATCATCGAGGTGGTGCCCCTGCTGATCAGCTCGCTCGTCGCGGTGCTGGTCGCGGCGGTCGCGCTGGGCCTGGCCGACGTACGGCTGGGGCTGCTGGTGATCGTGGGGACCGTCGCGATCCTGTCCATCCTGAGCGTCCTGTCCAAGCGGATCGGCGCCGGCACGCAGGAACAGCAGGCGCGTGTGGCGCGGGCGGGCGCCAAGGTCGCCGACCTCATCATCGGCCTGCGCCCGCTGCACGGATTCGGCGGCAACCACGCGGCGTTCCGCTCCTACCGCAAGGTCAGCACGGAGGCCAAGCAGCAGGCGATCACCGTCGCCAAGGTGAACGGTGTCTACGCCGGCACCGCGCTGGCCCTCAACGCGGTCCTCGCCGCCGCCGTGACCCTCACAGCCGGCTGGCTGGCCTTCGACGGCCAGATCACCATCGGCGAACTCGTCATGGCCGTAGGCCTGGCGCAGTTCATCATGGAACCGCTCAAGCTGTTCTCGGAGATGCCCAAGTACGTGATGATCGCGCGCGCGTCGGCCGAGCGGATGGCGCTCGTGCTGACCGCGCCGCCGGTCACCACCCCCGGACCGGGGCAACCCACCGCGGGGGCGGACCTGGAGATCGACTGCGTCCGGCACGGCTCACTGCGCAGGCTCAAACTCCGGGTTTCAGCGGGCGAGTTCGTGGCCATCGCCGCCTACCAGCCCCTCGCGGCGGCCGACCTCGCGTCGGTCCTCGCCGTCAACGTCGCGCCCCACGCGTACGAGGGAGTGGTGCGGGTCGGCGGGCAGGAACTGGCGGACCTCTCGATCGAGGCGGTCCGCGAGCACCTGCTGGTGAACCCCTACGACGGCGAGATCTTCGCGGGCACCCTGCGCACGAACATCGACCCCGCGGGCACCAGCCGGTCGGTCCCCGAGGCGGTCGAGGCGTCCATGCTGACCGACGCCGTCGCCCTTCACCGCGAAGGACTCGACCACGCCGTCCGCGACCGCGGCGCGAACCTGTCCGGAGGGCAGCGCCAACGGCTCTCCCTGGCCCGCGCGTTGGCCGCGGACACCGACATCCTCGTGCTGCACGACCCGACGACGGCCGTGGACGCGGTCACCGAGCAGCTCATCGCGCGCAATGTGGCGAAGCTGCGCCGGGGCCGCACCACCGTCGTCCTCACCAGCAGCCCGGCCCTCCTGGACGCCGCCGACCGCGTCCTCGTCCTCGACGAGGGTGTCATCACCGCCGAGGACACCCACCGCAACCTCCTGGCGACCGACGAGGCCTACTGCGCGGCGGTGGCGCGGTGATCCGGCGCCGCCCGGCCGCGGCCCGCTGCCCTGTCAGGACAGCGCCCAGGCGACATCCCTGAGGAGGGCGTGCCGCCAGCCCACCCGGTCGTGGCCCGACGGCGACCGGGAGACCCGTACGGCCGCGCCGGCCCGCTCGGTCAGCGTCTCGGTGAGTTCGCAGTGGGGCAGCATGGCCGCCTCGTGTTCCCCCACGTCGAAGGCCACGCGCAGCCCGGACAGGTCGGGCCGCTCCCGCAGGCGCGCGGCGATGACGCCGCCGAGCGGACCGCCCAGCGGGTCGGCCGACCCCGTGGCCTCGGGCGTCCACCAGAACGACCCCGACTGGCAGGCGACGCGCGAGACCAGGTCCGGGAACTCCAGGGCCGCGTACATCGCGCTCAGCCCGCCGAGGCTCTGTCCGGCGACCACCAGCCGGTCCGGGTCGGCGGATACGCCGCTCTCCGCCACCAGCGGCAGCAGTTCGTCCCGGACGGCCTCCCACAGTCCGGGCTCGCACCCGAACTCGGCTTCCCTGTCCTTGGCCGGCAGGAAGACGAGGGTGACCGGGGGCATCGCGCCACCGGCGACGGCGGAGTCGAACGCGGTCATCGCAGGGTGCAGGTGCAGCCAGTCGTCCCCGTCGAGGAGCAGGACCACCGGTCCGCCACCGCCCACCGGGTGGACGCGTACGGTACGCCGCCCCCCGAGCCGACCGCCGGTCATGCGGACCCGGATGCGGGGGAGGGGCAGGACGTCGGCGGAGCCCAGGACGGGCCAGTGCGGCTGGGCCGGGGCGTCCGGGACCGCGGCGATGGACCGGTCACCGCCGACGCCGACCGGGTTGAACGGGTCGGCGTACCCCGAGTCGCCCACGAGGATCCGGTACGTCACCCGCAGCCGGGCCGGCATGCGTACCTCGGCGTACCAGCAGTCCGAGTCGGCCCACCGGCGCAGGGACACCGGCTCCGACCAGCTCTCGAACTCGACGCTCGCCGCGGATCCGCGCCACAGGAACAGGGTGTCCCAGTCACCGCTGCCGTCGCGGGCGGGTACCCACAGGGGCGTCCCGACCGCTGCCCAGAAGGCGTCGGTGCCGGGTCTGCCGGGCAGGCCGAACTCGGCGAAGACGTTCTCCTGTTCGTTCACCAGGTGCATGAACGTCTCCTTGTGAGAGGGAAGTTGGAAGGCTAAGCTGATCACTAATTAGGCGAGGCTAACCTAATTAGATGCTTCTTTCCATCCCCGTCGACCCCTCTCCCCCGAGGGGCGTCGAGGGCCGCCCGAGCCTCGCCCTCGCGCCGCACCCGAGGAGGCACCGAGCATGAGCACCAACCCCTTCGACGACAACGAAGGCCGATTCCTGGTCCTGGTGAACGACGAGGGTCAGTACTCCCTCTGGCCGTCCTTCGCCGAGGTGCCCGGAGGATGGGCGACCGCCTTCCCCGAGAACACCCGGGAAGCCTGCCTGGACTTCGTCGAGTCCCACTGGACGGATCTGCGCCCCCGCTCCCTCGCGGCGACCATGGACAGCTGACCGACGCGGCGAACCGCGAACCGGGGGAGACCGGCGGCCCCCGACCGAGGAAGGAAGACCTTGATCACGGCAAGGCGGCGCCCCGCCGCGCGCTCCCACGCGCTTCTCGCACCCACGTGCCCCGTCCGCACCGCCCGACCGGAGGACGCCACCGCACTGGCCGGCCTGTCCCAGCCCTTCGTGCGCTCGGGTGCCCTGCGGGAACGTCCTGTCTCGCTCTACGCCGCCCACGCGGCGGACTTCCTCGTGACGGAGGGCCCCGACGGCACCCTCGACGGCTGCGTGGGGCTCCGCGTGCACCCGGCCGAACCGGGGGAGGAACAGGGCCCCGACGGCGTCGTGTACAACTTCTGCGTGGCCGGGCGGCGGCAGGGAGGCGGCGTGGGAGCCACGCTCCTGCGCGCCGTGCTGGCCGCGGCGCGCGCCCGGTCGCTCGGCACCCTGTTCACCGCGACGACCGGCGGTGGCGGCCTGTTCCTCCGGTTCGGCTTCGTGCCCACGACCGCCCGCCTGGCGCCCGCCTCCTGGACGCAGTCCCTGGACCCGAGGCGCGACGCGCGGATTCTGCGGAAGGCCCTTCAACCGCCGGGGTGAGCACCCCGGTCCGGACCGGTGCCCGGAACCATGGTGGTGCCGGGCACCACGGTGGTGCCGGGGCCGGTCTCGCCGAGGATGCCGTCCAGTACCGCGTGCGGCACCCGGCCGTCGAGCACCTGCGCCCTGCGCACGCCGCCGCGGACGGCCCGCAGGCAGCCCTCCATCTTCGGCAGCATCCCGCTCGCCAGCCCCGGTAGCAGTTCCTCCAGCGCGTCTGCCGTCAGGCGCTCGATCACTTCGGTGCTGTGCGGCCAGTCCGCGTACAGCCCCGCCACATCCGTGAGCACCACCAGCCGCTCGGCGTGGAGGGCCACGGCCAGCGCCGAGGCCGCGAGGTCGGCGTTGACGTTGTAGACCTCCCCGTCCGCGCCACGCGCCACGGGGGAGACGACGGGGATGTGCCCCTGCTCCAGGAGCGTGCTCACCATCGCGGGGTTCACCTCCACGATGTCGCCGACGAGACCGATGTCCACCGGCCTGCCGTCCACCCGCGCCGCCCGCCGCACGGCGGTCATGGTGTGCGCGTCCTCGCCGGTCATCCCCACGGCGAGGGGCCCGTGCGCGTTGATGTGGCCGACCAGCTCCCGCTGAACCCGGCCGCTCAGCACCATGCGCACCACGTCCATGGTCTCGGGCGTGGTGACCCGCAGCCCCGCCTCGAAGCGGGTCTCCAGTCCGAGGCGGTCCAGCATCGAGCTGATCTGCGGTCCGCCGCCGTGCACGACGACCGGGCGCAGGCCCGCGCGCCGCAGCTCCACCATGTCCTGGGCGAAGGTCCGTTGCAGGTCCGCGTCCACCATGGCGTTGCCGCCGAACTTGACCACGACCACACCGCCCCGCGATTCCTGGGGCCGGATCAGCGGCCCGGCGGCCGGATCACCGTCCGTGCTCCGCGCGACGACCGGACTCATCTCCCCACCACCGTCCTGTGCGGCGAGCCGGTCGTCCCGATGGCACGGGCCGCACCCTCGCAGAGCCTTTTAGCTAAGCCTAACCTAACTAACAGGCGGTGGTGGGTGGAATCCCGGCCGACTCGGTGAGACATGCCTAACGCCAACTGCCATGTCGGTGAGGGGAGTCGAGGTCGCCGCGCGATGAGCGCGGCGACCTTGTGGACCCGGCGGACGCGGGAGCAGGACGGCCCCGCTCTACGCGGACCGAGTCTCCTGCGGGGCGCCTTCCTCGACCTCTTCCTTGGCGCCTTCCCTGCTCGTGGCCGAGGCGGACGCATCGGGGGAGGTGTAGAAGACGGACGAGCCCTGCTTGCTGCGCTGGGCGCGGTTCTTGGCGACGAGGCCTTCGAGGGTGGTGCGCACGACCGTTGTCTTGATGCCGCGTTCGGGGTGCTGCTGCCCCAGTGACTGGGCGACCTCGGCGGCGGAGCGCGGTTCGCTCTGGCCGGCGAGGTGCTCGCGGACCAGGGTGACGAGCGAGGGCTGGTCAGCCTTCGGGGCGGCCTTGGGAGCTGTCTTGGGAGCTGTCTTCGGGGCAGGCTTGGGCGACGTCCTGCGGGAAGCCGTCTGCTTGTCGGCCGCCTTCGGAGCCGCCGCTTCGGGCTTCTTCCCCTTCGACTGGCGGGAGGCGCCGGCCGAGGCCTTCTTCCGGGGGGCGGGAACCGCCGTGGTGTGCTCGACCGCGGACGCGGTCGCAGACTCGACGCCGAGCGCCTGCTGCACGTTCAGCAGCACCGCGCGGTCCTTCTCCAGGGACGCCAACTGCTCCTGGAGAACGGCGACCTCGGCGGCGACGCGGTCGTACTCCTTGAGGTTGCGCTCCAGGTCACTGGCGACCTGAGCCGCATACTGGCTGGTCACCCCGTTTGTCTGGGTGGTGGTCTCAGACATGACGCTCACGCTCCTTGATAGGACCAGACAGGTCGCGGGCCCCACCCACGACATGAACGGCGATGTTTCGTAGTGATACTACGGAGCGAAACCTCCCAACTGTCGACCTCGGTCATCACCGCGTTGCCACTGTTCGAACACCGGCACCGGCACGACGTAAGGATTCCGTCATCGGCCTGGGGCGGGTAACGGCCGTCCCCGCTCTGTTGAATGGGAGGGCGACAGGGTGAACTCTCGGAAGGCGGGGCGAAGATGGGGCGCGTGCGCAAAGTACTGACCGGGCCATGGGTCATCGCGGTGCTGGTGGTGGCGGTGGGTGGCGTCGGATTCGGTCTGTACTGGTTCCAGCCGTGGAAACTGTGGCAGGACGAGACCGTCGAAGAGGCCCTGCCCGAAGTGGTGATCAGTTCGGCGCCACCCGTGGCGGCAACCTC
Source organism: Streptomyces sp. ID05-39B (assembly GCF_033794725.1). Taxonomy (NCBI): domain Bacteria; kingdom Bacillati; phylum Actinomycetota; class Actinomycetes; order Kitasatosporales; family Streptomycetaceae; genus Streptomyces; species Streptomyces sp. ID05-39B. Next base: position 26,826 of record NZ_JARGEF010000052.1, read on the forward strand.
GGACGAGCCCTCACGGTCACCGGCCCCGGCCCCCGGCCCGCACACGCTGGCGAGCGGTGACCTGATCAGCCATGAGCACGAGACGTCGGGCACGGTGAAGCTCGTACGGCTGGCCGACGGCACCCATGTCGTCCGGCTGGAGAACCTGGACACCAGCAACGGACCGGACCTGCGCGTCTGGCTGACCGACGCACCGGTGAAGCAGGGCCAGGCCGGCTGGCACGTCTTCGACGACGGCGAGTACGTCAGCCTCGGCAGACTCAAGGGCAACAAGGGAAGCCAGAACTACGCCCTTCCCGAGGGCGTGGATCCTTCGGCCTACAGCAGCGTGAGCATCTGGTGCGACCGGTTCGACGTGTCGTTCGGCGCGGCCGAACTCGAACTCGCCGCCGCCTGACCGCCTTCGGCCATCGGCCGACTCGTACCGTCATGTCAGGTCGGCCGGGTCCGAGCAGAACACCGGCACCCGCTGAACGAGGTTGCCGGCAAACCCGCCCCGTTTCCACGGCTGTTGGAGCGGCTGGCTGTTCCCGGCCCGGTCGTGCGCACGGACGCTCAGGACATGGTCGCCCGGAGCGGCGGACCAGGTGCACGACCAGCGCCGCCAGGCCCGTCGATGTCCCTGACCGGGTTCGAGTGCGGCGCTCCGCCAGGTCGGTCCGTCGTCCGTGCCGACCTCCACCGAGGTGACCGGGGCGTGTCCCGACCAGGCGCGTCCCTCCAGCGTGACCGGCCCCACGGACACCACCCGCGTACGTGTCATGAAGTCGGGGAAGCCCGGCGGGATCAGCAGCGCCCGGGGAGCGATGCGGGTGACCGGCTCACCCTCCTCCTCGGGGACCTGCCTCATCCGGTAGGCCACGGATTGCTGGAAGCCGGTGAAAGGGGTGTCGACGACCGTGATCTTGCGCAGCCACTTCACACATCGCCCGCCCGGTCCGGCGCGACCGTCGCACACGCGGGCCATGGCCCGCGTACGGCGCGATGGTGGTCAGGGTGTCCAGTGTGAACGGCACGTCCGGCAGGCCGGGCACCGGGAGCGCGGACGGGAGGTCGCCCTTGTCGCCGATGGTGGGCACCGCGATGCCCGCCGCGACGGTGATGACGGTGATGACGGTGAGGGCGACGATGGACACCAGCGGGGCCGGGACCGCCCTGGTGACCCTGGGGAAGAACACCACCCAGCAGCCGGCGCGGGCGGAGGAGTTCGCGGCCACTCTCGCCGAGCGGCTCACGCGGACGCCGATGCCCTGAGCGCGGGACCACACACTCGGGGCCGGCGCGGATCACCGCGAGTGTCACCTCGGCGCGATCGCCGCCTCCGCCGCCGCCTTGATCCGGGCACCGAATCCATCGGCGTCCTTGCGTGCGGCGGCGAGTGCCAGACCGACCAGCAGCTTGCCCACGCCGTGGCCTTCCAGCACGTTGAAGAGACGGACACGGGTCCCGCCGTCCGGCAGCGGCTCCAGGTCGTAGCCGCCTTCGCGAGCCATGACGGCGTTCTTCGACACCTCGGCCCACCGGATCGTGACCGGGGCATCCAGGGCGGTGATGCGGAACTCCCGGCCGGACTTCATCCCGGCGTCCTTGACGGTGCTGCGAAAGACGGTGCCCACGGTGGTCGGGGCGTCGGGGACCCGCTCGATCCTCAGCACCCGGGGACTGAACTGCGGATCGTTGCGCCCGTCGGCGAGGTAGGCGAACACCTCCCCGACGGGCCGGTCGATCTCGACGTTCGCCTCGAACTGTCCTGACATCGGCACTCCCGATCGGTCGACCCGCACGCGCCAAGGAACGCGCCGCCACTGCCCGTTGTGCCCAGCGGCACCGCGACCCTACGGGACCATGGGCGATCGCGCGCGACGAGCGGCAGAACCGCGAGGCCGGTGCCCAGCGTGCCGCACGCCGGCCGCCCGCGTGCGGCACGCGGGACGAGTCGCCGGGAGCAGGAGCAGGAGCAGGAGCAGGTGCGGGTGCGGTAGTGCGCTACGGGACGATGACCAGGCGTCTGACGACCGAGCCCTGGGCCGGCCGGTCCAGCGCCTCGTTGACCTGGTCGAGGGGGTCTCCGCTTCGACGCAGCCGCGGATCCGGCCCTGCGCGGCCATGGCCATGACCTGCCGGGTGTCCTCCAGGGTGGCCCCGACGGAACCACGTACGGCGCTGCCGGAACCGCCCGCCCAGGCTGCCGTGCGGCGGCGTGCCGTCCTCGGCTGTCACGTTCGGCTGTCGCATTCGGTCCGGACCGCTTCGGACGACCGTCCGGCGCCCTTCGGCAATCACGTACATCATCCAGGTTCACGTATGGGAACGCTGGCGGGGTCGAGCCCTGCGCTCTCTGGAAGGCTTCGTTGTGACGGAAGAGGCTCGACATCTGGATCAATCGTTTGCGTCAGCAACGTCATGGCGTGAGTCGCGGCGACCGCTGACGCCCGTGCGATGCCGTGAGGCGCAAGGTGGAACGGGCCTGTAAGCGGTTTCCCCTCCCTCTGGCTCAGCCTGTTCAGACCCTTGCCACCGTGCCGCGGGGCCCCTATGGTCGCCCCACGGAAAGCGCTTTCCCGGAGCCGGGGACTGTTGTGGGAAAGCGTGATCGTCGCGGTGGGCGCCGCGACTCGTGCATGAGCCGCCGATGATCCGGGGGTGACCTGGAGCGGTCACGCAGGCCCTCTATCGACCCGCGTCCGAGGTGACGCCGGGACAGGGTGTGGCGTGGGTGGCGGGTGGCTCATCCGCCCGAATTGACGGTACATCGACAAGCAAACGCTGTGTGCGGCAGCAACTTGGGTCAGGCAGAAACAGAGAATCAGGAGACATCCATGCAGAGAAGTGTCGCTCTACGGCTCTCCGCCGCATCAGCCGCGATGGCCGTCGCGGCCGGCGTAGGTGTCGTGCTGTCGATGCCGGAGGCATCGGCGGCGACCGGTACCGCAACCGGTTTCGCGACTCAGAACGGCGGGACCACCGGCGGAGCCGGTGGTCAGACGGTCCGAGCCACCACCGGAACCGCGATCCACGCGGCACTGTGCGGCCGGGCCAGCAGCAGTACCCCGATCACCATCGAGGTCGAGGGGACCATCAATCACGCCAACACCGCCAAGGTGTCCGGCACGAGCTGCAACACCGCCGCCGGTGTGATCGAGCTGAAGCAGATCAGCAACGTCACCATCGTCGGCGTCGGCAGCGGAGCCGTCTTCGACCAGCTGGGCATCCACATCCGTGAGGCCAGCAACATCATCATCCAGAACGTGACGATCAAGAACGTGAAGAAGTCGGGCTCGCCCACCTCCAACGGCGGCGACGCCATCGGCATGGAGAGCGGCGTCCGTAACGTCTGGGTCGATCACGCGAGCCTGGAGGCGTCGGGCGGGGAGTCGGAAGGATTCGACGGCCTCTTCGACATGAAGGACAACACCCAGTACGTGACGCTGTCGTACAGCACCCTGCGCAACTCCGGCCGCGGTGGTCTGATCGGTTCCAGCGAGAGTGACGTCTCCAACAGCTACATCACGTTCCATCACAACCTGTACCAGAACATCGACTCCCGGGCGCCCCTGCTGCGCGGCGGAGTGGCCCACATGTACAACAACCACTACGTGAGCCTGAACGAGTCCGGCATCAACTCCCGTGCCGGGGCGCGCGCGAAGGTGGACAACAACTACTTCGAGGACTCCAAGGACGTCCTGGGCACCTTCTACACGGACGCGGCCGGCTACTGGCAGGTCGGCGGAAACGTTTTCGACAACGTGACCTGGTCGGCCCCCGGCACCGACAACAAGCCGGCCGGACCCAACCCGCAGTCCAACACCACGGTCAGCATCCCCTACGCCTACACGCTCGACTCCGCCGCCTGTGTGCCGGACGTCGTGAGCCGTACGGCCGGCGCCGGCAAGGGTCTCCAGGTGTCGAACGGCAGTTGCACCGTGCAGTCACCCACGCCGACCCCGTCCACGTCCACCCCGCCCACGTCCTCCACGCCCACCCCGACGGCGAGCCCCACGTCCGGACCGAGCCAGCCGAGCGGGACCAACCTGAGCATCGGGGCCGGTTCGGACGGCTCCAGCAAGGCCGACGGCACGAGCTACGGCAACGTACGCGACGGTGTCCTGAACACGTACTGGTCACCGGCCGGTTCGACCGGTGCCATCTCGATCAAGTGGGGCTCCGCCACCTCCGTCTCCAAGGTCAACATCCGGGAGGCGGCAGGATCGGCGGGTGTCATCGGGGCCTGGAAGGTGATCAACGCTGACACCGGTGCCGTTCTCACCTCGGGCAGCGGCGCGGGCGTCATCTCTTTCCCGCGGACCTCGCTGAGCAAGGTCACCTTCGAGATCACCGGTTCGAACGGCACACCCAGGGTCGCCGAGTTCGAGACCTACACGTAGGAGAAGCGCGCCCAAGCAGTCCGCCGGCCCGCGCTGTCCGGCGTCGGCCGGACGGACCGCTCGACGGTCGAAGTCGGATGCGCGGCAGCGTACTTGGGGACAGTGAGCGGCGGGCCGCCGGGGATCAGACGGAAGACGGTGCCGGGTGTCCGCCCGGCACCGTCCCGTTCCCGCTCAGCCGGTCGGCGCGTCGTCGGTCTCCGGACCCCGCAGCCGCGGGGGATCCCGGACATCCTGCCGGCGTCCATGTGCTCGCACGGAGCCGTCGCCAGTGAGGAGCGGGGCTGGAGGGTCACGCCTGCGGGCAGACCTTGTGGCCGGGGGTGCGGTGGGCGCGCAGCCACTGGGCGAGCAGGGCGAGGGCGGAGAGGAAGGCGACCGTGGCGGCGTAGGGGACGAAGGTGTCGTGCAGGCCGGTGTGGGTGGCCGCGGCTCCGGCGATCACAGCGGGCACGCTGAAGGACAGGTAGGAGATCACGAAGGTCACGGAGAGCAGTTCGCCGCGCTCGATCTCCTGCTCGGTGCGCTGTACCACCGCGCCATCTTCAGCGCCCAGCCGGCCTCCGGCGACCGGGCCCGCCATCTGGTCACCACGTTCCTGGCGGCGACCCGCGCACCGTCCTGAACCGTGCGGCGCGAGTGACGGTGCACCCGCAGGCATGACCCGCCGGGCCTATCGCGCGCTGCCTCGGCGTCGTGCGCGAGGTGCGCCCCGACGGCCGGGGCGGCTTCGAGACTCGCGACCGAGGCCGCGTAGGGGCTCATGGCACGGAGTAAGGGCTCACCGCACGCACGCACGCACGCATGAACACACGCGCCACGCACGCACGTCGTCGGAGACGGCGGTGCCTCACGCGGCCGTGGTCAGTGCGGTGGCCGTGGCGATGGCGATGTCGGCGCGGGCGTGGATGATCAGGCGGATCCCGCCTGTCTCGGCGTTGGCCTCGTCGAGCAGGCGTCGGGCGGGGGCACTGTGGGTGGCCACGGACATCACCAGGCCGAGACGGTCGCACAGGCGGTGCGCCCGCAGGATCACGCCGACCGTCGCCTCGGTCGTCGCCGCCTCGTCGAGGACGATGACGACGGAGGCCGGCAGGAGTCCCTCGATGAGATCGCTGATCTCGGCGAGCAGTGCGGCCCGGCCGCCGATGCCGGGGTCGTCGTGCACCGTGATGACGAGCACGTCCTGTTCGAGTACGTGGGACACCATCACGGTCGTCCATCCCCTCTGCTGTCGAACGGTTCACATCCGGACTACCCCGTCCCGGCTCCGTGATGCGGCGCGCGGCCGACGCCGTACGCGCGGATGCCGCAGTCGTACGTCATGGCGGGCACCGCGTGCTCCCCGGGGACGGCGAAGCAGCCGAACGGCCGCGTGTCCCTCGTCGTCCTCCGGGCACTCGGCCGGGGAAGGGGACGAACAAGGAGGAAGCGTGCAGCTCTCATTCCTGACACCACGCCACCTCGAACGGACCGCCTTCCCGGCCGACCGGCGCACCGTGCTGGACGGCCTGGAGGCGCACCACGCGCCCGAGCCCGTGCTGGAGGCCGCGCGCGGGCTGCCGGACGACGGCGGCCGGTACGCCAACACCACCGAGATCGTCGACGCGCTCCGCTCCGGCCCCGCCGGGTGAGTCCCGCGGACACCGGACGCGAAGGATCCTGTCGGCCGCCGGAGTGAAGGGGCGGGGCATCGCGAGGCAGCGGGAGCACGCGGGGGAGGGATAGGTCCTGGGCGCCGAGCAGGCGGGGCGCTCGGGGAACGGCGGCCGTTCCCGCCTCCGCCGCAGGAGGACGCGGACGGCGCGCCTGCGCACACGCGGGGACGGCCGGTCGGCACCCGGTCTCAGCACGACAAGGAGTGGAGAACCCATGGCACACGGCGGCAACGTCATCCAGGAACTGACCGCGGACCACCGCGAGGTGGACGCCCTCTTCGAGCAGATCGAGGCGCTGCCGGCGACCGACCCCCAGCGACGCGAACTGGCGGACCGGCTCACCATGGAACTGGTCCGCCACTCGGTGGCCGAGGAGCAGTACCTGTACCCGACGGTGCGCCGGTACGTCGACGACGGGGACGACCTCGCCGACGAGGAGATCGCCGAGCATGCCGAGGTCGAGCGCATGCTCAAGGAACTCGAAGGGTGCCGGCCAGGTGACGGCCGCTTCGACGCGCTGATCACGGAGCTGAAGAACTCCGTCACCGCGCACGTCAGCGGCGAGGAGAACCGCCTCTTCCCGATGCTCGCCGAGGTCTGCTCCGGCACCGCGCTGGCGGAACTGGGCGACAAGGTCCGCACTGCGAAGAAGAACGCCCCCACCCGTCCGCACCCGTCCGCACCGGACACCCCGCCGGCGAACAAGATCCTCGACCCCGGCACCGGCATGGTCGACCGCCTCCGCGACATGCTCTCCGGCCGCGGAAAGCAGGGATGACCGGACCCCTCCTGGATGTTCTGCCCTGTCCAGGGCGGTCGCGGAGCCCAGCGGTCCGGCCCGCCCGGCCCGGTCGCCGTCACACGTCACGGCGCGCCACCCCACACGGAGGTGGCGCGCCGTGACGTGCGAGCGCGGTCAGCTCCCCCGGGATTCGCGTGTGCGGGACCGGTTGGCCTTGCGGATCGCGTCGAGCAGTTCGGGCTTCGACATGCGGGAGCGCCCGTCGATGTCCAGTTGCCGCGCGAGATCGTAGAGATGCTCCTTGGTGGCCTGCTCGTCGACGCCCTCCCCGCTGCGTCCACCCTGCTGACGGGGGCGGGCCGACTGCGGATCCGAGGGACCCTTGCGGCCGCCCTCCTTGCGCTCCCAGTGGTCGCCGACCTTCTCGTGCGTGTGTTTGAGCGCCCCGTAGGCGACCCGATGGGCCCGCTCGCCCTCCCCGTACTGGTCGACGCCCGAGTCATGGGCCTTGATCCAGGTGCGCTGGGCCTCCTGAGAGGAGCGTTCGAGGGTCGACGGCAGTTCCTGTCGTCCGGGCATGTGACTCACCTCCGCGGATACGGCTGCCCTGCCGGCCGGGTTCCCGTGACGGGGCCGGGGTATCGACGGAGCGAGGCGGCCGGGGCGTACGCGTCTTCGGGGTGTTGGCCTCTGGCTCCTGGTCACGCGGGTTCGGAGGCCCGGAGAAACGCTCCGTAAGCGTCTTCCGCGTCGTCCTCCACGGTCGGCTGCCCGGGCCCGTACCGCAGGTCGCCGCGGTCGTGTCTCGGCCCGGAGATCCAGAACTCGTCGTGGGTCTCGACGTCGTAGAAGTTGGCGTCGAAAAGGCCGCGTCCGGTACCCCGCCGCAGGGTTCGGCCGTGGAAGTAGGCGGTCTTCCAGGTCTTGGAGAAGTCCACCCATCCGATCCACGCCGGCCCGCGGTCGATGTCGTAACCGGTCTTGAGGTGCACGAACATGAGTCGGCGAGGCATGGCCCCCAGCTTGGCCGATCACGTCACCGCGGCCAACCGGATTTGTCGGGTGCCCGTCGCGGCGGGAAGCGCCGCTGGATCTCCCGGAGTTGGCCGTGCTGGTGCTGGTGCTGGTGCTGGTGCTGGTGCTGGTGCGGGGCGGGGCGGGGCGAGGCGGAGAGGGTCATGTCAAAAATCCTTTACTCAATGTCTGGTCTGCTTTACATTCCTCGTGTGACACACGAAGAGAAGCGCGCGTGGATCATCGGGATCCTCGCTGTCGGTACCTATGCCGCCTACCTCGGCGTCGTGCTGGGACGGGCCGCCGGCACGCCCGTCGCCGACGTGGCGTACGCGTCGCCGTTGCTGTGGGCGGTCGGCGTCTCGATCGGGGCGTCGATCGTGCTGAGCGTCCTCGTCTCGATCGGTACGCCCAAGGGCGCGAGGACGAAGGACCAGCGAGACCGGGAGATCCACCGCTTCGGCGAATACATCGGCCAGTCGTTCGTCGTCATCGGCGGGGTGGCGGCCCTCGTCCTGGCCATGGCCGAGGCGGACCCCTTCTGGATCGCCAATGTGATCTACGCCGGGTTCACCCTCTCGGCGATCCTCGGCTGCACGGCGAAGATCGCCGCCTACCGCTGGGGGTTCCAGCCTTGGTGAGGGAGCCGACCAGAGTCACCAACTCGATCAGGGCCCTGCGGTTCGCGCAGGCAGAGATGACACAGGCGGAACTGGCCGACCGGATCGGCGTGACGCGGCAGACCGTCATCGCCATCGAGAAGGGCCGCTACTCGCCCTCCTTGGAGATGGCCTTCCAGATCGCCCGCGTGTTCGGAGTTCCGCTCGACAAGGTTTTCCAGTACGTGGACGAAGAAGAAGGAGACACCACATGAAGGCGATCGTCCAGGACGTCTACGGCCCCGCCGAGGTGCTGGAGCTGAGGGAGGTCGACAAGCCGGTGGCCGGTGACGACGACGTGCTCATCCGGGTGCGCGCGGCCGGGGTGGACCCGAGCGTCTGGCACCTCATGACAGGCCTGCCGTACCCCGTCCGCATCATGGGCTTCGGCCTGCGCAGACCCAAGCTGCGGATACGCGGCTGGGACGTGGCCGGCACCGTCGAGTCGGTGGGACGGAACGTGACGCGGTTCCGGCCCGGCGACGAGGTCTTCGGCACCTGCGAGGGCTCCTTCGCGGAGTACGCGTGCACGGGTGAGGACAGGCTCGCGCCGAAGCCGCCGAACGCCGGCTTCGAGCAGGTCGCGGCCGTGCCGATCTCCGCCTTCACCGCCCTGTACTCGCTGCGGGAGCAGGGCCGTGTCCAGCCGGGACAGAAGGTCCTGGTCATCGGGGCGGGCGGCGGCGTGGGGACGTACGCCGTACAGCTGGCCAAGGTCTTCGAGGCGGAGGTCACCGGCGTCTGCGGCACCGACAAGGTGGAACTGGTCCGCTCGATCGGGGCGGATCACGTCATCGACTACACCCGCGACGACTTCACCGCCGGCGGCCCCCGCTACGACCTCGTCCTCGACACCGCGGGCAACCGCCCGCTCTCCCACCTGCGACGTGCCCTCACGGCGCGCGGAACCCTCGTCATCGTCGGTGGCGAAGGGGGAGGACGTTGGTTCGGAGGCATGCACCGCACCCTGGCGGCACTGGCCCTGTCCCCGTTCGTGAACCACACCCTGCGCGCGCCCTTCGTGAAGGAGCCCACGCGGGACGTCCTCGAGCCGCTGGCCGGGTACATCGAGGCCGGCCAGGTCACTCCGGTGATCGACCGGACGTATCCGCTCGCCGAGGCCGCCGACGCCGTGCGGCACTGGGGCAAGGGCCGCACCCGCGGCAAGCTCGTCCTCACGATCTGAGCCGCTCGACGACCGCGCCGCCGGGACGGTGGACGCGAACCGGAATGATTCCGGCGGTAGCCTGGTTGGAGAAGCCGGTCGCAGTTTTACTTGTGTGTTTGTGCCAGTCGCATGCTCGCAGAGAACGATGTTGCGGGCGCGAAGCTTGTTTTCCAGGTTGTGCTGGAGCAGCCGCGTCGTTAACCGGCCCGGGTGCTCACATGGTGTGAGCACCCCACCCCAGCCCCTGTAAGGAGCAGCAATGACTCAGGGAACCGTCAAGTGGTTCAACGCCGAGAAGGGCTTCGGCTTCATCGCCCAGGCCGACGGCGGGCCGGACGTCTTCGTGCACTACTCGGAGATCGACAGCTCCGGCTTCCGCAGCCTGGAGGAGAACCAGCAGGTGGAGTTCGACATCGTGCAGGGCCCGAAGGGCCCGCAGGCTTCGCGCGTCCGCCCCCTGTAAGCACACAAGGCATGACACGCGCAGGCCGCACAGCCTGCCGTCGCTGACGTGAGAGACAAGGGCCGGTGCCTTCGGGCACGGGCCCTTGTTCGCGTCCGTGGGTGCCCGCGCCGGCGCCCGGAACGAGTGGCCCGGTGGCACAGTGGACCACATGTGCGGTCGCTACGCTTCCACCCGTGGTCCCGGGGACCTCGTCCAGCACTTCCGTGTCGACGACCTACGGGTCGAGGAGACACTCGCGCCGAGCTGGAACGTCGCCCCGACCGACGACGTATGGGCGGTCCTCGAACGCACACCGCGCGGCGCCGACGACGACGCCGAAGCGCGGCGTGAGCTGCGGGCGCTGCGCTGGGGCCTGGTGCCGTCGTGGGCCAAGGACGTGAAGACCGGCGCACGGATGATCAACGCCCGGGTGGAGACGCTGCACGAGAAACCGGCCTTCCGCCGCGCGTTCACCCGGCGCCGCTGCCTGCTCCCCGCGGACGGCTTCTACGAGTGGCAGCAGGTCAAGGACGACGACACGGGCAGGACACGCAAGCAGCCCTACTTCATCCACCCCGAGGACGGTCAGGGCATGGCCCTGGCGGGCCTGTACGAGTACTGGCGCGACCCGCAGGTGAAGCGGGACGACGATCCCGCCGCCTGGCTGATGACCTGCACCATCATCACCACCGACGCCACGGACGCGGCCGGCCGTGTGCACCCGCGCATGCCGCTCGCCCTCACCGAGGACCACTACGACGCCTGGCTCGACCCCGCCCACCAGGACCCCGACGAACTGCGCTCCCTGCTGGGCAGCCCCGCGGGCGGGCACCTCGATGTCCGCCCCGTCTCCCCGGCCGTCAACAACGTCGGCAACAACGGCCCCCACCTCCTGGACCCCGTGTGAAGGCGGGGTACGGGAAGGCAGGCGGCGGGTGCGCGCACTCGCGTCGACAGGTCTCCCGGCGGTCCCACCCGGCGAGCGCGACTCACGGGCGAGGCGGCGGTCCGGTCACCTCCACCTCGGCGGGCCGCAGGAGATGTTCGCCGACGCGGTAGCCGGGCCGCAGGACCACCGAGCACGTGGCGCGTTCGACCTGATCCGTGCATCGGTAGGAGACCGCCGCGTGCCGGGCGGGATCGAAGGGGTCACCGGGTGCGCCGAAGGACTCCAGGCCCAGCGCGGTCAGTTGACCCTCCAGCAGGTTGACGACCTGCTCGAAACCCCCGGCGACGTCATGGTGCCTGCGGGCCTCGTCGACGGCGTCGAGGACCGGCAGGAGACCGGTGAGCACGTTGGCGACCGCGACGCCGCCCACCGACCGGCGCTCCCGGCGGACCCGCCGACGGTAGCTGTCGTACTCGTCCTTCACCCGCCGCAGCTCCGCCGCCTGCTCCCGTAGCCGGGCGCGCAGCACGTCGGTGTCGCCGCGAGCCGGGCCGCTCCGCCGGGCGGGCTCCAGCTCCGCCCGACGACGCGGTTCGAGCCCGACAGCGTTCGGGGGCCGCTCCGGGACGACGGTCAGCGCGCGCTCGCCGGCGCGGCGGGGGCCGGTGGGACCGGTCATCCGGTGCCCTCCTGCCGCTTGTCCTCGTCGACGATCTCCGCGTCGACGACCTCGTCTTCCTGGGCCGCCCCGCCGGCACCCCCGGCCGCCTGCGCACCCTGACCCTGGTCCTGTCCCTGTCCCTGTCCCTGTCCCTGTCCTTGGGCCTGCGCCTGGGCGTACATGGCGGTGCCGACCTTCTGCGCGGCGGCGGTGACCTTGTCGGCGGCCTGTCGCAGTACGGCGGTCCGATCGCCGTCGCCCGGTTCCTCCCGCAGCGCCTGCTTCAGTTCCGCCAGCGCGCTGTCGACCTCGCCGCGGACCTCCGCGGGGATGTTGTCGGCGTTCTCGGTGAGCAGCTTCTCGGTCTGGTAGGCGACCTGCTCGGCGTGGTTGAGGGTCTCGGCGGCCTCACGGCGGGCGTGGTCCTCCTCCGCGTACTTCTCGGCCTCCTGGCGCATGCGGTCGACCTCGTCCTTCGGCAGCGAGGAGCCGCCGGTGACGGTCATCTTC
>NZ_JARGEF010000530.1:0-857 GCF_033794725.1 Streptomyces sp. ID05-39B
TCCTGGGCGTCCGCCGCACCGCCCCGTCCGCGGTGGGGCCGTCGGCGGGTGGGCCGTCCGCGGCCGGGGCGGTGCGGCGGACGCCCAGGACGTCCAGGACGCGGTGGAGACGCGCCGCGTCGGTACGCCACTTACGGTCGACGACCTCGTCCGGATACTCCTGCCAGGCGACCGGGGACCAGTCGGGACCGGTCTCGGCGGGGCCCCCGTGGAAGAGGCGGGCGGCAAGGAGGGACGCGGCCTCGTCGACCGTGCCGGGCTCCTCCAGCAGATCGCAGGCGGGGCGCTCGCCCAGGCGGGAGGTGAAGCCCTCGGCCAGCCGGTCGCGCCGGGACAGCTCGGTGAGGGCCGCGACCACACCCGCGTCCAGCCGGGAGGGCCAGCGGCCCATCCGCCAGGCGGGCAGCGCCACGCGCGTGAGGAGCCGGTCCCAGCCGGCGTACGCCAGCCCGACCTGTTCCTGAGCGACGATCCGCACTCCGTAGTCCACGGACTGGGCCCGGTCGGCCGCCGCCGCGGCCACGCCCCGCTCCATCTCCGCGGCGTGCACCTGGCAGCTCCGCAGCAGCAGGCGGGCGACCCAGCCGATGCCCGCGCCGAGCGGACGGACGACGGGATTGCGGCCACGGTCGGCCGCCGCGGCCACGGCGGCGTCCAGCCCGCGCACGAAGCGCCGGGCCGCCGCTATGTCCGGGTGCGCCGAAGGGCCCGTACCGGCGACGACCGGCGCGAGGACTGCGCGCAGTTCGCCCACCCGCATCCACCACAGGAACGGGGAGCCGATGACCAGGACCGGCGCCACCGCCGTACGGCGGTGGCGCCGGTCCTGGTCATCGGCTCCCCGTTCCTGTGGTGGA
>NZ_JARGEF010000531.1:0-840 GCF_033794725.1 Streptomyces sp. ID05-39B
GGGCGGGAGCGGGAAGGGCGAGGCGCGCCGCTCGGGTGGTTCAGCCCGGCAGGGGCCGGTCGCGCACCACGTGCTTCATCACCAGCGTCGACGTGAGCCGCTGCACGCCCGGCAGGGTCGCCAGCCGCTCGTCGTAGAGCCGCTGGAAGGCCGCGAGGTCGGCGGTGGCCACCCGCAGCAGGTAGTCGGGCTCCCCGAACAGCCGCTGCGCGTCCAGCACGTGCTCCACCTCGCCGACGGCCCGCTCGAACTCGACGACCGTGTCCCGGTCCTCCTGCCGCATCGAGACGAAGACCAGCGCCTCGAAGGTCAGCCCGACGGCCGCCGGCTCCACCACGGCCCGGTAGCCGCTGATCGCGCCGGTCCGCTCCAGCTCCCGCAGCCGCCGGTGACAGGGCGAGACGCTCAGCCGCACCCGCGCGGCCAGCTCGGTCACCGTCAGCCGCCCGTCCTGCTGCAGCTCGGCAAGAATCTTCCGGTCCACGTCGTCCATGGAGCAGATCTTCCCCCGTAGTGGGCCATTTCGTGAAAACTTCGGGAACACCTTCGACCGTATCGCGCCTAATGTCCCCTCCATGGACTCCGGAACGCTGATCTCCTTCCTCGCCGTCGACCTGCTGCTGGTGTGCGTGCCGGGCGCCGACTGGGCGTACGTGATCGGCGCCGGGCTGCGCGGGCGCTCGGTGGGCCTGGCCGTGACCGGCCTGGTCAGCGGCTACGCCCTGCACACGGCGCTGGCCGCGGCGGGCCTCGCGGTCCTGGTCGCGGGGTCCCCTGCACTGCTCACCGCGCTGACGGTGGCGGGGGCGGCGTACCTGGTGTGGCTGGGGTGGAGCGTGC
>NZ_JARGEF010000532.1:0-828 GCF_033794725.1 Streptomyces sp. ID05-39B
GTACCCGGCCGCCCCGCCCCAGCGGCCGATGCCGGTACCGGCCCCCGTCCCCGTCCCGGTCCCGGTCCCGCACAACCCGTACGCGGCCGACACGACGGCGTACGACCCGTACGACCCGGAACCGCAGCCCCGCCGCGGAGCCCGTTCCACGGTGCTGCTGGTAGCGATCGCCGCGGTGGTCGCGCTCGCGGCCGGCGGCACGGTGTACGCGGTCATGAACGGCGACGACGACCCGTCCGGCGCGAACCCGGCCCCGACGCGATCCGTGTCGGCGCCCCCGTCGGAATCCGTGGACGAATCCCCCGCCTCCTCATCGCCCTCCCCGTCCCCGTCTCCCTCGCAGGAGGGCCGGATACCCGAGGACTACCTGGGCACCTGGAACACCACCATCAACACCGCCGACATCCGCCGCCTGACCCTCACCCAGGGCGAGGTGGGCGACACCGTCCTGCGCCTGGTGGCGGACGGCGAGGCCTACCACTGCGAGTTCGCGGCCACGCTGACCAAGGCACCGGCCCCCGAGTCCCCGCTGACCCTGGGCCCCTCCAAGGTGACCACGGGCGAGCCGCTCTCCTCCTGCTCCCCGGGCGCGGCCACGGAGGTGACCCTCCTTCCGGGCGGCCGACTGCAACGCCTCAACCCGACGACGGGCGAAAAGCTGACGTACAGCCGCGGCTGAAACTCCGGTCGGGCCACTCGGCCCGTCCGAGGCCGCCCCCGGGCGGTCACCGCAGGTCCTCTCACCGAGGCTCAGGCGGCCGCTGCCGAGGCATGTTCGGCCGCCCCGCACCCCCCGCCGCCCCCCCCCCAAGGGTTCCGGCCAAGAAC
>NZ_JARGEF010000533.1:0-783 GCF_033794725.1 Streptomyces sp. ID05-39B
TTTCTTCCTATCTGTCTTGTCTATTTTATGTCTACGTTTTTTTTTTTTTATTGTCGGGCACCACCCCGGTCTTACCCTTTTGGTTTGTGGGGAGGGTTAGGAGGGTTTAAAAGACAACCTGTACCGGCGCTGACTGCTGCTCGGGTGCGGGTTGCTCCTCCATGGCGACCACCACGGCCGCGGTCAACTGCTCGACGCTGTCGTAGTCGTAGAGGTCGGCCGCCTTGAGGTCCAGGCCGTAGTGGTCGTTGAGGCCGCGGACCAGTTCCATCCGGAAGATCGAGTCCAGGCCCAGGTCGACGAACGAACTGGTCATCGAGATCGTCGCCGGATCGAGGCCGAGGATCTCCGCCAGCCGCAGGTGGATCAGGGCGGCGATCTCCTCCCGGACCTCCGCCGGCACCTGGACGACATCAGGCTCCGGGACGGAGGCCGAGGCGGGGGCCGCGGCCGGGACCGGAGCCGAAGCCGGAGCCGGGGCCGCGGCCGGGGCCGAAGCCGGAGCCGAAGCCCGAGCCGAGGCCGGGGCTGAGGTGGAGACGACGGCCAGGTCCGGGACGGTGACAACGGCGGGATTCGGGGCCGCAGGCGCACCGGCCCTGGCGGCCACGGCAGTTGTTGTCGCGGTCGCTGTCAGCTTGATCAGGCCGCCCGGCCTCCGGACCGGGGTGGTGTCGGGTGTCGGGAGCAAAGCGGTGCGGGCCATGGACTCGGTGGTCGCGGGGACCGCCGAGTCCATGGCCCGCACCGCTTTGCTCCCGACACCCGACACCACCCCGGTCC
>NZ_JARGEF010000534.1:0-774 GCF_033794725.1 Streptomyces sp. ID05-39B
GCCGCCGATCTGCTGGAGCGCTTCGACCTGACCGAGGCCGCGAAGAAGCCCGCCTCCACCTACTCCGGCGGCATGAAGCGCCGCCTCGACCTGGCCATGACCCTGGTCGGCGACCCGCGGATCATCTTCCTCGACGAGCCCACCACCGGCCTCGACCCGCGCTCGCGCCACAACATGTGGCAGATCATCCGCGGGCTCGTCTCCGACGGCGTCACCGTCTTCCTCACCACCCAGTATCTGGAGGAGGCCGACGAACTCGCCGACCGCATCGCGGTGTTGAGCGACGGCAGGATCGCCGCCCAGGGCACCGCCGACGAGCTGAAGCGGCTCATTCCCGGCGGCCACGTCCGGCTGCGCTTCGAGGACCCACGAGGCTACGAGGCAGCCGCCACCGCGCTGCGCGAGGTCGCACGGGACGACGACGCCCTCGCCCTGCAGATCCCCTCCGACGGCAGCCAGCGCGAACTGCGCGCCGTCCTCGACCGGCTCGACGCGGCCGGCGTCGAGGCCGACGAGCTGACCGTGCACACCCCCGACCTCGACGATGTCTTCTTCGCCCTCACCGGCCCGGGCAGCGTCCCCCACCAGTCCAAGGAGAACGTCCGATGAGCGCCCTCTCCCTCGCCGTACGCGACTCGAACACCATGCTGCGCCGCAACCTCCTGCACGCCCGGCGCTACCCGTCCCTCACCCTGAACCTGCTGCTCACGCCGATCATGATGCTGCTGCTCTTCGTCTACATCTTCGGTGGCGTGATGAGCGCCGGCATCGGCG
>NZ_JARGEF010000535.1:0-771 GCF_033794725.1 Streptomyces sp. ID05-39B
CCGTGGGGTCCGTGCGGGGCCCGGCGGGGCCGTGGGCTATTCGCGTTCGAGGCTCAGGAGGACGACGCCGTTGCCGAAGGTGTGGGTCTCGACGAGGCGGAGGTCGGCCGGGGCGGAGCCCTCCGTGAACAGTGGGGTGCCGCCGCCGACGATCACCGGATCGACGTAGATCCGGAACGCGTCGACGAGCCCGTGCCGCAGAAAGTCGGCGGCCAGGTGTGCGCCGCTGAGGACCAGAGGGCCGCCCGGCTGCTCCTTGAGCGCGCGCACCTCCTCCGGTACGACGTCCCGCACGACGGTGGTGTTCCAGTCGGCGCGCTCCCACGTCCGCGAGTACACGAACTTGGGCTTCTCCCGCCAGATCCCGGCGAACTCGACGACCGTGGCGCTCGCGTCGGGATCCTTGTCGGCCGTGGGCCAGAACTCGGTCATCAGCTGGTGCGTGACCCGGCCGCTCAGGAAGGCGCCGGCCTCGCGGAGGGTGTCGTTGAAGTGCTGGTGCAGTTCCTCGTCGACGCGATGCCAGGAGATGTCCCGGCCGGGGCCCTCGATGTACCCGTCGAGGGAGATGGTGGCGGTCAGGACGACGTCGCGCATGGTCGGTACTCCTTGCTGGTCATCGGATCCCTGGTCCCACGGTGCCATGGAAGGGGGTGGGCGGAGATACGGTTTCGTGGCGTGGCGTGGCGCGGCGCTGGTTCTCGGGGCTCGCGGGGTCGGTCGGCTGATCGGAGCTTGGCGATGGGGCGGCGGTTCGGGGACGGGCGGGGG
>NZ_JARGEF010000536.1:0-764 GCF_033794725.1 Streptomyces sp. ID05-39B
GCCCCCGCCTCGGCCTGATCATCGGCATCGTCGACGAACGCCCGGAACATCTGGGTGCTGCCGGCGGGGTCGTTGGTGCCCTGGGGGCCCTGCGTGTTAGCCATGCCCCGAGACACTAGCGAAAGCGGCCGGGCCGGCCCAAGCGGGGGGCGTGCTCCGGCCCGCCGGAGGCCCGGCCGGCGGCGACCTCCGTCACCTGGGCGTTTACTTTCGCCATACTTGCCTTTGCTGACTCTTTGCGGCCGTCGACCCCCGATTTATTTGCCTGTAACAACCAAATGCTTCTATGGTTGCCCTAAGCAACGAATGCGAGGTGTGATGGCCGGGCAGGCACAGTTCGAGGAACTGGCGCGTCAGCTCAGTGCCGTCGGAGCCGTGAAGCGGGACCTCGGGCGGATACTGCCGGCCGACTGCTCGCCCGGCTCGGCGGGTGTACTGACGCTGCTCGACCGTCACGGTGAGCTTCGGATGAGCGCCCTGTCCGAACTGCTGGCCGTGGACATGTCGGTGACCAGCCGACACGCCGCTCACCTCGCCGAGCGGGGCTGGATCGAGCGGTCCCCGGACCCGGCGGACAAACGCTCGCGCATCCTGCGCCTCACCCCCCAGGGGCACGCGATGCTCGCCGAGCTGACGCGGCGCAGCACCGCCCTGCTGGCCGAGCGGCTGAGCGACTGGACCGACGACGAGGTCGGTCAGCTCATCGGGCTGATGACCCGGCTGCGCGCCAGCTTCGGCGACTGCCGGTCCGCCCAGCACCGGCC
>NZ_JARGEF010000537.1:0-758 GCF_033794725.1 Streptomyces sp. ID05-39B
TCGGTCCTGACCAACAAGTACGCCGAGGGCTACCCCGGCCGCCGCTACTACGGCGGCTGTGAGCACGTCGACGTCGCCGAGCAGATCGCGATCGACCGGGTCAAGGAGCTGTTCGGCGCCGAGTACGCCAACGTCCAGCCGCACTCGGGCGCCTCCGCCAACCAGGCCGCCCTGTTCGCGCTGGCCCAGCCCGGCGACACCATCCTGGGCCTGGACCTGGCGCACGGCGGTCACCTCACCCACGGGATGCGGCTGAACTTCTCCGGCAAGCAGTTCGACGTGGTCGCCTACCACGTGGACGAGGCCGGACTGGTCGACATGGCCGAGGTCGAGCGGCTCGCCAAGGAGCACCGCCCGAAGGTGATCATCGCCGGCTGGTCTGCGTACCCGCGGCAGCTGGACTTCGCCGAGTTCCGCCGGATCGCCGACGAGGTCGAGGCGTACCTGTGGGTGGACATGGCGCACTTCGCCGGTCTGGTCGCGGCGGGCCTGCACCCGAACCCCGTCGAGTACGCGGACGTGGTCACCTCCACCACCCACAAGACGCTGGGCGGCCCGCGCGGCGGCATCATCCTCGCGAAGAAGGCCTTCGCGAAGAAGCTGAACTCGTCCGTGTTCCCGGGCTTCCAGGGCGGTCCCCTGGAGCACGTGATCGCGGCGAAGGCGGTGTCCTTCAAGGTCGCCGCCTCGGACGACTTCAAGGAGCGCCAGCGCCGTACGGTCGACGGCGCGCGGATCCTCGCCGAGCGGCTGACGGC
>NZ_JARGEF010000538.1:0-755 GCF_033794725.1 Streptomyces sp. ID05-39B
GAGGCACCCGCCTCTCCCCCGACCCCGACCCTGCCGTGGTTCACCCCGGACTCCGGTCCGGGCCCGGCGGGCCGGCTCTCCGCACCGCACGACGACCGTCCGAGGAGCCCCACGACGAAGGGAATGACGTGAGCGAGCGCGAGAGAGCCGTACCCCGCGGCCGCGGGAGAGCGGCGGCGGCCACCGTCGCCGTACTGGCGGCCGGGTCCGCCGTCCTCCTCGGCCCGGCCGCCCCGCAGGCGCAGGCCGCCGAGGTGTCCTACGCCACCCGCTGCATACCGCCCGCCGGCATCGGCCTGCCCGACGTCAACGGCACCACCAAGGTCGAGATCACCGCGCCGGCCACGGCGAAGGTCGGCGACACCGTCGACCTCGTCTGGAAGTTCACCCAGGCCGCCTCGAAGAACCCCGACATCATCGACCTGCCCGCCGACTCGGTCCAGCCGTCCGGCACCCTCAAGGCGGCCGGCGCGCAGACCGCGAGCGTCGCGATGCAGGGACCGCGGGAGAACCCGGCCATCCCCAAGGGCGGCGCGATGGTCCTGTCCACGATGAAGGGCACCCTGAAGCTGACGGCGGCGGGGCAGGTGACGCTGACCCCGGACGCGTACGTCGTCAACGCGATGTCGACGGACACAAAGTGCGCGCCGACGGAGCCGGTGCAGCCGGCCGCGACCATCACGGTGACGGCCGGGGGCTCCTCCAGCGGCTCGCCGGACCCGTCGCAGTCCCCGCCTCCGTCGCAGTCCCCACCC
>NZ_JARGEF010000539.1:0-751 GCF_033794725.1 Streptomyces sp. ID05-39B
CCATGGACCCCCTCGCCCTCGACGAGGCCCTCGCCCGCCACCCCGGCCCGCTCCTCGTCGCGGCCACCGCCGGCACCACCGACGCCGGGCTCATCGACCCCCTCCCCGACATCGCCGCCCGCTGCTCGGCCCACGGCGCCCGGCTGCACATCGACGCCGCCTACGGAGGCGGCCTTCTGTTCAGCGACCGCCACCGACCCCGGCTCACCGGACTCGACGCCGCCCACACCATCACCCTCGACCTGCACAAACTCGGCTGGCAGCCGGCCGCCGCCGGCCTCCTCGCCGTCCGCGACACAGCCGACCTCGGCGCCCTGCACCAGCGCGCCGACTACCTCAACGCCGACGACGACACCGAGGCCGGCCTCCCCGACCTCCTCGGCCGCTCCCTGCGCACCACCCGCCGCCCCGACATCCTCAAGATCGCCGTCACCCTCAAGACCCTCGGCCGCACCGGCCTCGGCGCCCTCGTCGACGAGGTCTGCGCCCGCGCCCAGGACTTCGCCGCCCTGGTCGCCGCGGACCCCGCCTTCGAGCTGTACGACACCCCCACCCTCAGCACCGTCCTCTTCCGCCCCACCGGCGCCACCGACGAGGCCGTCGCCGGGACACGCCGCCGCCTGCTCACCGAAGGCCGCGCCGTCCTCGGCCGGGCCCGCCCCGACGGCCGCCTCTGGCTCAAAGCCACCCTCCTCAACCCCCACACCCGGCCCGACGACCTGGCCCCCCCCCCCGCTCCTTACAACAAACC